>NZ_QKML01000009.1:0-238137 GCF_003208455.1 Rhizobium sp. UGM030330-04 | reverse complement strand
CGCATCGCTGCGCTCATAATGAGGTGTATTCTCTTGTTCAAAACGTGACCGTCAAAGTCTATTCCAGAGGTCCAAATCTCTTCAGACCCCGCAAGCTTCGCCGCCCACGTTTCTCTTTCTTCTCATATTCAATTGTCAAAAAACAGACCGCTCAAGCAGTCACAAAATCAAATCCCCAAAGCATTAACCCCGGGAAAACAACAAGCATTCAGCTCATCAACTTGATTTCTTTAGAACGAAAGTCGTCGTCGCCAGCAGCGCCGCCGCCCTCGTTCAGTGAGCGGACTTATAAATCCATCACCTCAAACAAGTCAACAGCACAAATCACAAAAAATAAGAAAATTAGGCAAGTTATTGGTTTTTAAATGTAATTTCGTTTTTATAAGCGCAACAACATAAAAAGGACCCACCTTGCTTCCGGTTTTGCACAGGAGAACGCGGCCCCCGGCGGCAAGGTGGGGTTCACGCCTTCTTTTGGCCCGGTTCCTCGCTAATTGCTTTGCCAACGAAACGTTAATACGGGCATGCCCATGCGTGTCCCTAATATAGCGTGTTGCGACATATCTCCGGCTGCGTCGATGGATTTGACTCAGGGCTTTGAAAGTTGCACACCTTCGCCTGAAGTTTCTGGAGAGCGCATGACCGACGGGGCACAGCTGGTATGACTGCGGATCGCAACGTGATCCGGTCGCTAGGCACGGAGCCGCCAATTCTGGCGGAAGGGCGCCGTGCACCCGATCGTCGCGAGATTTCGCTGCGATGGCTTTCCGGCACGTTCCTGACCGGCATTACCTCTTCCATATTGATGGGCGTGGCTCTTTTCGCGGCCCTTGACGGCCGCCAGCAGCTGGCCATTCCCGCCGAAGCCTTCGCAAAGGCGGATATGGGCAACAACGCCACCGAAGCAGCCCGCCGCGGAACGCGCCTCGTTGCCCCCAATATCGCGGCGCGACCGTCCGACCGCTCGATCATGGAAGTCTCCACCGTCATCAATGAGGGCGACAAGGAAGTGGTCCGCAAGGTCCCCTTCTCCCACGTCAAGATTCCGCTGGCGGCGAATTACGCCAAGCAGGACGATTATCCCGCTTTCGACCCCCTGAATATTTTCGCGAGCAATGACGACAAGGACGCGGCGGCACCGGCACCAAGCCGCACCGGAACGATCTACGGCTCCGAAGTTGAGTCCGAAGTCAGCCTGAAAACCGTCGCCTTTCCCGTCCAGCACTCCAAATATGCCTTCGCCGGCTCCTTGAGCTTCGATGAGGTCGAGGAAGCGGTTCGCTCCAACGGCTCGATCCTGACGGACGGCAATGAGCAGCTTGCCGCGCTTTATTACATCGATCCCCGCCGCTTCGACAATGACGAAGGCGACGTCGACATCACCGCCGGCCTTGCCGCCCGTGTCGTCGAACAGAATATGTCGGTATCGACCCCGCAATCGGCCACGGTTCCGGTCAAGGAATATGCCGACGACGTGATCCCTGCGCGCCAGACCGAGACCATCGAGGCCGCCCTGTTCGGCGCGGGTTATTCGAAGGCGCAGTCTTCCGAAATCGCCGGGCTGCTCTCACCGCAAATCCAGTCCAACAATGTCGAAAGCGGCGATGTGCTGCGCGTCGGCATTCTCCAGGAAGACGAAAAAAGCGATATCGTGCGCGTGAGCCTTTACCGCAAGGGCCGCCACATGGTGACCATGGCCGTCGATGACCGCAAGCGTTTCATCAAGGCAAGCGAACCGCCGAAGCTCGACGCGGTCGCGACCGCCTTCGACAGCGCGCCCGCACCTGCGGCCGGCCGCGATCTGCCGAGCGTCTATGACGGTGTCTACCGCGCCGCTCTCGCCTATGGCATGAACCAGAGCATGGTCTCCCAGCTTATCAAGCTTCTGGCCAGCAGCGTCGATTTTCAGGCGCAACTGAAGCCGGCGGATACGCTGGAGGCTTTCTTCTCCGTGGAAGATGCGGACGGCAAGGCCACCGACAAGTCTGAGTTGCTTTACGTCAACGCCAAATTCGGTGACAACGAGACGCGGTTTTACCGGTTCCAGAATCCGGAAGACAACAGCATCGATTATTTCGACGAAAACGGCAAAAGCATCCGGCAGTTCCTGTTGCGCAATCCCGTTCCGAACGGCCGCATGACATCCGGTTTCGGCATGCGCCGCCACCCCGTCCTGAAATTCAGCCGCATGCATACCGGCACCGACTGGGCTGCCGCCCGCGGCACACCGATCATCGCGACCGGCAACGGCACGGTCGAAAAGGCGGGCTGGGCCTCGGGCTACGGCAACCAGACCCTGATCCGCCATGCCAACGGTTATGTCTCTTCCTATAATCACCAGAACGCGATCGCCAAGGGCGTCACGGAAGGCGCAAAGGTAAGACAGGGTCAGGTGATCGGTTATGTGGGATCAACCGGCCTTTCGACCGGCGCGCATCTGCATTACGAGCTGATCGTCAACGGCACCAAGGTTGATGCCATGAAAGTGCGCCTGCCTGGCGGCAAGTCGCTTTCCGGCGATGCGCTGGCGCGTTTTTCCGATGAAAGAAAGCGGATCGACAATCTGCTGAATATTGACGAAAAGCCCAATCAGATGGCGAGCCGCTGATCCGCAACAGATTGCGGCCGTTCCTGCAATCCCGCCATATGAAAAGGGCTCCGTTTCCGGAGCCCTTTCGTTTTATGCGGCATCGGCTGTTTCGGCCTCGGCCTCGCCCTTCGGCGGCTTGACCTTGAACAGCAGCCGGTCGGTACCCGACGTCACCTTGACCCGCGAACCATCAGGAACTTCGCCGCCGAGGATCATTTCGGCGAGCCGGTCCTGAACCGCCTTCTGGATCACCCGCTTCAGCGGACGTGCGCCGTAAGCGGGATCGTAACCCTTGTTGGCAAGCCAGCTGCGGGCATCCTCATCCAGTTCGAGCGAAATCTTGCGATCGCCGAGCAGCGAAACAAGCCGCTTCAGCTGGATTTCCACGATGGCACCCATTTCGTCGCGCCGCAGGCGATGGAAGAGGATGATATCGTCGATACGGTTGAGGAATTCCGGACGGAAATGCGACCGCACCCGCTCCATCACCAGTTCGCGAACCGACTCCACATCGTCATTGTCGCCCATCTGCGTCATGAATTCCGAACCGAGGTTCGAGGTCATGATGATGATGGTGTTCTTGAAGTCGACAGTGCGGCCCTGGCCATCCGTCAGGCGACCATCATCCAGCACCTGCAGCAGGACGTTGAAGACGTCAGGATGCGCCTTCTCGATCTCGTCGAACAGCACGACCTGATAAGGCCGGCGACGAACCGCTTCCGTCAGAGCACCGCCCTCCTCATAACCGACATAACCGGGAGGTGCGCCGATCAGCCGGGCAACGGAGTGTTTCTCCATATATTCCGACATGTCGAGGCGAACCATCGCGGTTTCGTCGTCGAACAGGAAGCGTGCCAGTGACTTGGTCAACTCGGTCTTACCCACGCCCGTCGGGCCAAGGAAGATGAACGAACCGATCGGCCGGTTGGGATCCTGCAGGCCGGCACGCGAACGGCGCACCGCCTTGGAAACCGCCTGAACGGCCTCACCCTGCCCGACAACGGACTTGGCAAGCTCGTCTTCCATGCGCAGCAGCTTTTCGCGCTGACCCTCCAGCATCTTGTCGACCGGAATGCCGGTCCAGCGGGAAACGACATGGGCGATATTATCCGCCGTCACCACTTCCTGAACCATCGAGCCGGCACCGCTGCTGTCACGCGCTTCCGCCGCAGCGAGTTCCTTTTCGATGCCCGGAATGATGCCGTAGGTCAACTCGCCGGCGCGCTGGAACTGGCCGTTGCGCTGGGCGATCGCCAGCTCGTTGCGGGCCTCGTCCAGCCGCTTCTTGAGATCGGCGGCGTGGCCGAGCTTCTGCTTTTCCGCCTGCCAGCGGGCCGTCAGCGCATCTGCCTTTTCTTCCGTATCGGCCAACTCGTCTTCGAGCTTCCTCAAGCGATCGACGGACGACTGGTCCGTCTCCTGTTTCAGGGCCTCGCGCTCGATCTTGAGCTGAATGATGCGGCGATCCAGTTCGTCCAGTTCTTCCGGCTTGGAATCCACCTGCATGCGAAGACGCGAAGCGGCCTCGTCCATCAGGTCGATTGCCTTGTCGGGCAGGAACCGGTCGGTGATGTAGCGGTTGGAAAGCGTCGCAGCCGCAACCAGGGCCGAATCCGAGATGCGGACCTTGTGATGCTGTTCGTATTTTTCCTTCAGGCCGCGCAGGATCGAGATCGTGTCTTCCACGGTCGGCTCATCCACCAGAACGGGCTGGAAACGGCGGGCAAGGGCCGGGTCCTTTTCCACATGCTTGCGATATTCATCGAGCGTGGTGGCGCCGACGCAATGCAGTTCGCCACGGGCAAGGGCGGGTTTCAGGAGGTTGGAGGCATCCATCGCGCCATCAGCCTTGCCGGCGCCGACCAGCGTGTGCATCTCGTCGATGAACAGGATGATGCCGCCATTTTCGGCCTGCACTTCATTGAGTACGGCCTTCAGACGCTCTTCGAACTCACCGCGATATTTCGCGCCAGCGATCAGCGCGCCCATATCGAGCGCCATCAGCTTCTTGTCCTTCAGGCTTTCCGGCACGTCGCCATTGACGATGCGCAGCGCAAGGCCCTCGGCAATCGCCGTTTTACCGACGCCCGGTTCACCGATCAGCACGGGATTGTTCTTGGTGCGGCGCGAAAGCACCTGAATGGTACGGCGGATTTCGTCGTCACGACCGATGACAGGATCGAGCTTGCCTTCGCGGGCCTCTTCCGTCAGGTCGCGCGCGAACTTCTTCAGTGCATCGAAGCCCTGTTCGGCATTGGCGCTGTCGGCCGTGCGGCCCTTGCGGATATCGTTGATGACCTGATTGAGCGCCTGCGCCGTTGCGCCGGCCTTCTTCAGGGAAGCCGAAGTGGTGGCGGAACTTTCAATCGCAAGCGCCTGCAGCAGACGCTCGACAGTGACGAAACTGTCGCCCGCCTTCTTGGCAAGGTCTTCCGCAGTCGAAAACACCTTGGCGAGCGGAGCCGTGAGCGACAGGCCGCCATTACCGCCGGAAACCTTGGGCAATTTCGCCAGCGCAGCATCATTGGCAAGGCGCGCTTCTTTCGCATCGCCGCCTGCACGCTCGATCAGGGATGCAGCCATGCCCTGCTCGTCATCAAGCAGGACTTTCAGAACGTGCTCCGGCGAAAACTGCTGATGGTTTTCCGCAAGCGCAAAGGTCTGCGCCGATTGCAGAAAACCGCGAACACGTTCGGAGTATTTCTCAATATTCATAGTCGAACCTCCATTGACCGGCCCGCCCGCTTTCGGCACGGCACCGGGTGTTAGGGTTGAGGCTCCCTCAAAGGCGAGCCCCGCTACGACAGTCGCGCTTAAAGGATTTCACGATCGCCGCCTCTCGATGGACCGTTACCGCTCAATGCGGCTTCCGTCCTTCCTGCACGGATATGGGAGGCATTTTCACTGGTTTAAAGGGGAGGAACACCACCGTTCCAGAAATTTTAGCCGGATTTGACGGACGCCAGCGTCGCATCGTGCATTCGCCTCCTTCGGCCACCGGCAAGCTATGCGCAAATACACCCGAAAAACAAAAAACTCCGGCAAGCCGGAGTTTTTCGATCATCTGTCGATTTGAAATCCCTGCTTATTCAGCAGCATTTTCAAGAGTGGCGGGTGCTTCCTCGCCAGCCGGCGCGTCTTCACCCTCGGCACCTTCCGCGGCTGCGGCGCGGCGCGGGCGCCGCGGACGCGGGGTGGCGGCACGGCGGGTCTTCGGAGCACGTTCGGTTGCGGGCGCTTCCGCCTGCTGCTGCTCTTCTTCCACCGCCACTTCCATGGGCGTGCCTTCGATCACCGGCTGCGGCGCCTGGCTGGCGTCATAGACCGGTGGCTGCTGTTCGGCGGAGACCTGCGGCTGGCGCGGCTGGCGTTCCTGCCGCTCGCGGCGATCCGGGCGCTCCCGGCGGTCCTGACGAGGCTCGCTCCGCTCGGCGCGCTCCTGGCGCTCCGGCTGCTGGCTGCGCTCCGCCTGTTCGGCAGGCTGCTGCGATGCAACGACGCCGTCGTCGCCATCATTCACATCCATGTCGTCAGAATCCGCGGCATTGTATTCACCACGATCGTCGCGCTGGAAACGTTCCTGCATCTGGGCCTGAGCCGTGGCAATGATGCGATTGTAATGCTCCGCGTGCTGCAGATAGTTCTCCGCGATCACGCGGTCACCAGAACTCTGCGCATCCCGGGCAAGGGCGGCGTATTTTTCCGCTATGTGCTGGGCTGTACCGCGAATCTTAACATCGGGGCCGGAACTGTCATAAGTCCTGGTGAGCGGATTGCCGCCCTTGCGGTTGAAGTTGTTGTTACCGCCACCATTGTTATTGTTGTTGTTTCCACGCCCCCGGCCGCGCTTGTTTTGCTGTCCTGGCCTCATCAATTGCTCACCTGAATTCTGTTTTGCTGACAATCTGGTTGTTTTCATGCAATTCCGGACGGAAAACCGCTGGAAATTTTTCCTGAAATTGCTCCGTCACGCGTCCTGCCGAAGATAACCCCGGACAAGACCTCGCGAATGACGACCGGTCGCGCAAATGCTGCACCGAGCCGCCTGCGAACAAAGTTTACTGATTCACATGCCGGAAACGCCCAGCCTTTCAGGGTTCTCAAAAGAACCCGCTTCGGGACTGACCCATACCCTGACGAATCTGCGTTCGTCCTCAGCCACCCGGCATGTGGCCGCAAACTATCCCGCTTCCCGCGGAAATCCAAGCCTTTTCTTTTGCTGTGCAAAATATCCCTGCAAAAAATCCGCAGCCATATCGTGAAGAACTATCTCCGGAAGATCAAAACTCTGTCGTTGCCGCCATAATCCTTCACGGCGTCCAGAAGAGAGAAACCGTGGGAAGCAAATATGGCGGAAACATCAAGCCTTTGATCGAAACCGATCTCCACACCGACGATCCCGTTTTCCACAAGAAAACGACCTGCATCGGCAGCAATAAGGCGGTACGGTGCAAGGCCGTCCTGACCTCCGTCCAGCGCCGCCATCGGATCATGATGACGAACCTCTCGGTCGAGCGTTGTAACGATATCGCTTCTTATATAAGGCGGATTCGACACAATTATGTCAAAGCGGCCAGAGATTTTTTCGAACCAGTCGCTCTGCCTGATCTCGAAACGCGCTTCGAGCCCGTTTCTGGAAGCGTTTTTCGCAGCCGTTTCCAGCGCGTCAGCGGAAATATCGCTGCCGATACCGGTCGCTCCGGGGCATTCCTTCAAAAGCGCGAGGCAGATCGCCCCCGTGCCCGTGCCCAGATCCAGCACGCGGGCGCTGCCCTTTTGGGAGACCGCCTCTTTTAATGCCGGCAACACGGTGTCAACGAGAACCTCCGTATCCGGACGGGGCTCAAGCGTCTCTTTCGACAGCAGAAGATCGAGACCATGAAACTCCCGGTGGCCGAGGATGCGATGAACCGGCTCCCCCCCGGCCCGCCTTTCGACCATGGCGGCGATGCGGGCCTGCTCTTCGCACGTAAGCGGATGGTCGGGCTTCATCACGAAATCGGTCAATGAAAAGCCGATGATCTCCGCGATCAACAGACGCGCATCGAGAAACGGATCGGACACGCCCGCCACCTGCAGCCGTTTGCGGGCGGCGGCAAGTTCGGCCGAAACGGTTCCTTCAGCGCCGCTCAAGGCTGCTGTTCGCCAAGAAGTGCGAGCTGGCCGGCCTGGTAATCGGCGATCAGCGCATCCACAAGCTCATCGATTTCGCCTTCGATCATCCGGTCGAGCTTGTAGAGGGTGAGGTTGATGCGGTGATCGGTGACGCGGCCCTGCGGGAAATTATAGGTGCGGATGCGCTCGGACCGGTCGCCCGAACCGACCTGGCTCTTGCGGTCGGCCGAACGTTCGCTGTCCACCTTCTGGCGCTCGATGTCGTAAAGGCGCGAACGCAGAACCTGCATGGCCTTGGCGCGGTTCTGGTGCTGGGATTTCTCCGAACTGGTGACGATCAATCCCGTTGGAAGATGGGTGATACGAACCGCGGAGTCGGTGGTGTTGACGTGCTGGCCACCAGCGCCGGAAGCGCGCATGGTATCGATGCGGATGTCTTCCGGGCGGATCTCGATGTCGATATCTTCCGCTTCCGGCAGCACCGCAACCGTGGCAGCAGAAGTATGGATGCGGCCGCTCGCCTCCGTTTCCGGTACACGCTGAACGCGGTGCACGCCGGATTCGAATTTCAGCTTGGAGAACACCCCTCGCCCGCTGATCGTGGCGATGATTTCCTTGTAACCGCCCGCTTCACCTTCACTGGCGGAAAGAACTTCCACCTTCCAGCCCTTGGTCGATGCGAAGCGCTCATACATGCGGAACAGATCGCCGGCGAAAAGCGCCGCCTCGGAGCCGCCGGTGCCGGCGCGGATTTCAAGGATCGCGCTTTTTTCATCGGCCGCATCCTTGGGAAGCAGCAGGACCTGCATGTCCTTCTCAAGCTCGCCGATGCGGATCTCGATCTCCGGCAGTTCCATTTCCGCCAGATCGCGCATGTCCCTGTCGGTTTCCCTGTCGGCAAGCAGCGCCTCAAGATCGGCAGCCTCGGCAATTGCCTTCTCATAATCGCGGATCTTGTTCACCACCGGCTGGAGTTCGGAATATTCCGAGGCCAGCTTCACATAGACATCCGCTGCCGGGCCGGCCGACATCCGCGCTTCGATCTCTCCGAAACGCCTTTCCAACTCGCGCATTTTTTCGACGGGAAGCTTCGCCACCAGTCACTCCGATAATAAAATAAGTCTTTTAAATGGGAATGGAATGCGCTGCGGCAAAGCGTAACAACACCTCGCGCCCGCTTTCCAGCGAATTATGATCGTCGAGCACGGCATTCAGCTCATCGGCCAGACGCGCGGCGTCGAGGCCGAGCAGCATGGCCTTGACCGGGCCGATTGCCGTCGGCGACATGGAAATCGACCGGAAACCAAGACCGATCAGCGCCATGGCGGTCAGTGGCTTGCCCGCCATCTCGCCGCACAGTGTGACCGAGGTGTGATGCCTTTCGCCAGCCCGGACGATATCCCGCAGGATGCGCAGGAACGGCTTGCCGAGATTGTCGAAACGATCCGAAACCCTTGCATTGCCACGATCGACCGCCATGGAGAACTGGAACAGGTCGTTCGAACCGACGGAAACGAAATCCACCTCCTGCATCAGCTCGTCGAGCTGCCACATCAGCGATGGCACTTCCAGCATCGCGCCGAATTGCAGCTTCTTCGGCAGCGCATGGCTGAACTTCGAAAGATGCTGCACTTCCTTCTGCAACAGATCGCGTGCCGCGCGGATTTCGGACACTTCCGTCACCATCGGCAACATCATCCGCAGTTCCGCTCCGGAGGCAGCCCGCAGCAACGCCCGCATCTGCGTGCGCATCAGGCCCGGCCGGTCGAGCGACAGGCGGATCGCCCGCCAGCCCAGCGCCGGGTTTTCCTCTTCCTGGCCGCGCATATAAGAAACGACCTTGTCGCCGCCGATATCCAGCGTGCGGAAGGTGACGCTCTTGCCCTTGGCCTGCCGCAGCACGGAGCGGTAGAAGGCCTCCTGCTCCTCGCCCTTCGGCATGTTGGAGGCGATCATGAATTGCAGCTCGGTGCGGAACAGGCCAATGCCGTCGGCGCCGGATTCGTCAAGCTGCGGCAGGTCTACCAGAAGGCCCGCATTCATCTTCAGATTGACCTTCTGGCCATCCTTGGTGATCGGCTCGACATTGCGCAGCGCGCGGAACTGCTCCTGCCGCCGGGCGCGAAGCCGCACTTTTTCCTCATAGGCGCGCTGCAAATCCGACATCGGGCGCAGATGCACCTGACCGTCATCGCCATCGATGATGATGGGATCGTTGTTTTCGGCGAGTGCGACGATACCGGTCGCCTGCCCGATGATCGGAATGCCCATGGCACGCGCCACGATGACGACATGGCTCGTCACCGCGCCATCTTCCAGCACCAGACCGCGCAATTTTTCGCGCGGATAATCGAGCAACTCGGCAGCGCCCATGGCGCGCGCAAGCACGATGGCGTCGAGCGGGAAATCCTGCTCCGGTCCACGTCCGCCGAAACCGATCAGCTGCCGCAGCAGCCGGTTGGCGAGATCGTCGAAATCATGCATGCGCTCGCGCAGATAAGGATCGGTCAGGCGCATCATGCGCGCCTTGGTGTCGCTCTGCACCTTCTCGACCGCCGCTTCCGCCGTCAGGCCGTTGCGGATCGCCTCTTCCATGCGCCGCACCCAGCCCTGATCATGGGCGAACATGCGGTAGGTCTCGAGAACCTCGCGATGCTCGCCTTCGGTCGGCACGTCGCGGCGCTGCAACATGTCGTCGATGGAGAGCCGCAGCGAACCGATGGCATCGGCAAGACGCCGGATTTCCGTGTCCGCATCCTCATTGAGCAGATTGGTGACGACGATGCGGGGATCGTGCAGCACGACGTGACCAAGACCGATACCCTCACCATAGGCGTCGCCATCGATGGAGACGGCGCGCGTCAGGTCCAGCTCCACGCCGGGGCGGGTGATCTTCTTCAACTCGCCGCTCGCCACTATTTCAGCGATAAGCATCGCGGTTGTCTCGAGCGCTTCAACTTCATCCTCCCGGTACGTTCGGCTGGCCTTGTTCTGGACCACAAGAACGCCAAGAGTGCGACCGGAGCGCAAAATCGGCACGCCGAGGAAGGAATGATAAATTTCCTCACCGGTTTCAGGAAGATAGCGGAAAGCGGGATGCGCCTGCGCATCGGAAAGATTGAGCGGCTGGGCGGAAGCGGCGATGGTGCCGACAAGACCTTGCCCCATTTTCAGCTGGGCAAGATGCACGGCATCCTTGTTGAGACCTTCGGTGGCGTAAAGCTCCAGCACGCTGTCGGAACGCAGCACGTAGACCGAGCAAACCTCCGCCACCATGTTGCTGGCAATCTGACGGACGATCTGGTCCAGACGATCCTGCGGTTCAAGGTGCTCCGCCATCATTTCGCGCAGCCGCTTGAGCAGGACGCGCGGACCTGCGGAAAGGTCTCTCATCGCGTTTGCTCCCCGACACTTCCGATCCGAATGTCATAATATTCGAGAATCGAAACGTCATTTAAAAATTTATAGCGCCAGAAGCGCGTCCCGCAAGGGACACGCTTTCATGAAACGCCACATCGGAAGAACGCAACTCCGAAGAATCGGAGTATCGGGAACCGATGTCTCGGCTTAGCTCTTATCGAGACCGTAGGCGGAATGCAAAGTGCGAACCGCAAGTTCGGCATAGGCGCCGTCGATCAGGATCGAAATCTTGATCTCCGACGTCGTGATGGCCTTGATGTTGATGTTCTTCTCGGCAAGTGCCTTGAAGGCGCTTGCGGCAACGCCGGCGTGGCTGCGCATGCCGATACCGATGACCGAAACCTTGGCGAGACCCGTCTCGTTCTGCGCGACATCGAAACCGATCTGGGCCTTGTTGTCTTCCAGAACCTTGAGCGCCTTGGCAACGTCGCCCGAAGGAACGGTGAAGGTCATGTCGGTGCGCGAGCCGTCTTCGGAGATGTTCTGCACGATCATGTCGACATTGATATGCGCTTCCGCGAGCGGACCGAAGATCGCGGCGGAAACGCCCGGACGGTCGGCCACGCGGCGCAGCGAGATCTGTGCTTCATCCTTGGCATAGGCGATGCCGGTTACGACTTCCTGTTCCACGATTTCATCCTCGTCACAAATCAAAGTACCGGGCGGGTTGATGAGGTCGCCCATGCCCGGCGCATCGGGATCCTCGAAACTGGAGCGAACGAAGGTGCGCACCTTGTGTACCATGGCAAGCTCGACCGAGCGAACCTGCAGAACCTTAGCGCCGAGAGAGGCCATTTCGAGCATTTCCTCGAAGGCGATCTTCTTCATGCGGCGAGCCTTGGGCTCGATGCGCGGGTCGGTGGTGTAGACGCCGTCGACATCGGTATAGATGTCGCAACGGTCCGCCTTGACGGCGGCGGCAATCGCAACGGCGGAGGTGTCCGAGCCGCCGCGACCGAGCGTCGCGATGCGATTATCCGGGCCGATGCCCTGGAAACCGGCAACGACGGCAACCTGTCCCTCACCCATGCGCTTGACGATGTCGGACCCGTCAATCTCGAGAATACGGGCGGCGCCATGCGCATTGTCGGTACGGATCGGAATCTGCCAGCCCTGCCAGGAGCGTGCATTGATGCCCATGGATTGCAGGGTGATCGCCAGCAGACCGGAGGTGACCTGCTCGCCGGATGCGACAACCGCGTCATATTCGCGCGCATCATAAAAAGAGGCGGCGTTGGTGCCGGCCACTTTCGCAGCATTCTGCACCCAGTCCACCAGCTCGTTGGTTTTGCCGGACATGGCGGAAACGACCACGGCCACTTCATGGCCGGCATCCACTTCGCGTTTCACATGCCGTGCGACATTGTGAATGCGTTCGAGGTTCGCGACGGACGTGCCGCCGAATTTCATGACAATGCGAGCCATAGCCTTGACCAGTACCATCCCATTTTCCCGCCGGCTCGTTCAAAGAGCGGACGGACAAGAACAAACCCAGTCGGCCCTTCCTGACAAAGAGCCTCAAGTTGCGGGTCTCTTAGCGAAAAGGAGGGGGGCACGCAATGCCGTTTATGAACCATGCGGTACGCCTTTTTCGCAGCGCCGGGCGTGAACAATGGCGCGATGAAAACGGCGGGCGGATAAAGCACCCGTAAAAGAGCGTACCGCAGTGCACTGTACAAACCGGCCCATTCGCAGTATGAGCGCGGCAATGCAACCGGCCAGATGGCCGAAATGGCCTGTATCGGCTGCCCCGGAGACTTTAGGACCTATTGGTTTCGGGCGGATGCGGGCAGCTTCATATCCGAAAGACGGTAGATGACAGACACCCAGGGTATCGCCCCGGCGATCGCGCAGGCGTTGGAAAAACGCGGCTATAAAGACTTGACCCCCGTGCAGAAGGCCATGCTTGCGCCGGAACTGGCCGAAAAGGACGCGCTGGTTTCCGCGCAGACCGGTTCCGGCAAGACGGTCGCCTTCGGCATTGCACTGGCGCCGACCCTTCTGCCGGAGAATGGCCGCTTCGGTCAGGCTTCCGCACCGCTGGCGCTTGCCATCGCGCCGACCCGCGAACTGGCCATGCAGGTGAAGCGCGAGCTGGAATGGCTTTACGAATTCGCCGGGGTCTCCATCGCATCCTGCGTCGGCGGCATGGATATCCGCACCGAGCGCCGGGCGCTGGAGCGTGGCGCCCATATCGTCGTCGGCACCCCCGGGCGTCTGTGCGACCACATCAAGCGCGGCGCGCTTGATCTCTCCTCGATCCGCGCCGTGGTGCTGGACGAGGCGGACGAGATGCTCGATCTCGGTTTCCGCGAGGATCTGGAATTCATTCTGGAGGAATCCCCGGAAACCCGCCGCACCCTGATGTTCTCGGCCACCGTGCCGCGCAGCATCGCCAAGCTGGCCGAAAGCTACCAGAAGAACGCAGTACGCATCGCCACCGCTTCCGAACAGAAGCAGCATGTGGATATCGAATATCGCGCCATGCTGGTAACGCCGGCCGACCGCGAGAACGCCATCATCAATGCGCTGCGCTTTTACGAAGCCCGCAACGCCATCGTCTTCTGCTCCACCCGTGCGGCAGTGAACCATCTGACGGCGCGGCTCAACAATCGCGGCTTTGCCGTCGTTGCTCTCTCCGGCGAACTCACCCAGAACGAGCGCACCCACGCGCTGCAGGCCATGCGCGACGGCCGCGCCCGCGTCTGCGTGGCGACCGACGTTGCCGCCCGCGGCATCGACCTGCCGGGTCTCGAACTCGTCATCCATGCCGACCTGCCGACCAATTCCGAAACGCTTCTGCACCGCTCCGGCCGTACCGGCCGCGCCGGTCAGAAGGGCGTCAGCGCCATCGTGGTACCGGTCAACCAGCGCCGCAAGGCAGAACGCCTGCTGGACGGCGCCAAGGTCAGCCCGGCATGGGTACGTCCGCCTTCCGCCGAAGAGATCGTCGAGCGTGATGGCGCCCGTCTTCTGGCCGATCCGTCGCTCACCGAGGCCGTGGCCGAGGACGAACGCGATTTCGTCACCAGACTGCTCGAACAGCACGGCGCGGAAAAAGTCGCCGCCGCTTTCGTGCGCCTTTACCACGCCGGACGTTCCGCGCCCGAAGACATCGCCGAAGTCTCGCTGGACAACAATCGCAAGCCGCGCCGCGACAGTTTCGAGACGGTCGAAAACAATGCGCCGCGCCGCGAACGCTCTGATTTCGCCGACAGCGCCTGGTTTTCGCTGTCCGTCGGCCGCAAGCAGAGCGCCGAGCCCCGCTGGCTGATCCCCATGCTCTGCCGTTTCGGCAAGATCACCCGCCAGGATATTGGCGCGATCCGCATGCAGCAGACGGAGACCTTTGTGGAACTGGCGGCCGATGCCGTCGATCGCTTCACCTCCGCCATCGGCAAGGACATGACGCTCGAAAAGGGCATTCGCCTGAAGGCGCTCGAAGGCAAGCCGGAAATGACCGGCGGCTTCCGCGAAGACACGCGCCCGGCAAAGGCGCAGCGCAAATTCGGCAAATCGGACCATGCCGGCGGCGAGCGTGACGACCGCAAGGGTGGTGACGACAAGCCCTGGAAAAAGAAGAAGCCCTTCGGCGACAAGCCGAAATACGAGGGCAAGAAGGACAAGCCCTTCGAAAAGCGTGGACCGAAGCCGACGAAGGGCTGAGGACGCCCCGGCTTTCAGGTTTATCGAGATAAAGGTCCCGTTTGCACGGGACCTTTTTTATTGCGCCATCGCAACGCGACCGCTGCCGACATTCCTGCGATCAGTCTTTGGTTGTCACTTCGACAAGAGCCGTGACCGGCTTGCCGTCGACCAGAACGGGCCGGTGGTGGTCATCTGCCAGCAGAATGCCGATGACGTGCCGGCCGGTTGGGCTTGGGCAATGTCCGAACCTTGCCTTGATGAGATCACCGCCGAAGTCGCTGTTCATGCTGTTATAGGCCCGGCCGGGAATGTTGCATGTATCACCCGAAGGGTCGATTTTCATATGCACATGGCCGCATTGGCCGTCTCCTCCACACTGCCCGGCGGGAAGCAGCTTGAAGCTGCTTTTCACGACGACGCCGATGGCCCGTTCGGGATCATGGCCCAATTCGATGACATCGCCCGCTTGCGGCCACACGATTTCCAGCTTCGGGCTGTCCTGCGCATGGGCGGCGGCGATCGGGAAAAATGCAAATGCGAGAGTGATTTTTAAAACCGGGTGCACCATTGAAATCTCCATATCTCAATGTAATCGATGCTTACATCAAGCTTCATTTCGACGCAATAAAATAATCAGTGATTACATCTCGATTTGGTGCTACCCCAAGGCCCATGGAAAAAGCTCAGGACAAGAAGACGGGACGCGACAGGCCCTACCACCACGGCAATCTCGTCGATGAACTTGTTGCGGCAACGATCGCAATCATCGAGGAACGGGGCGCTGAAAATGTTTCCGTCCGTGAGGCCGCCAAGCGTGCCGGCGTCTCGCCGGGAGCGCCATTCAGGCATTTCCGTTCAAAAGCGGCCTTGATGACCGCTGTTGCGGAGCAGGCCATGAACCGGCTGACGGAATCCGTCGAAATCGCGAGAGCGCAGGCCGGCGATGAGGACCCGCTTGTCGCCTTCGAAGCCATTGGCCACGGTTATCTGCGCTGGGCGCTGGCCAATCCGACGCATTTTGAGGTCATAAGTTCGCGAACGCTGATCGACTTCAATTCGTCCGATATTTTACGTGAGCAGAACGACGCCATAAGGCGCCTGATGATCAGCCTGTTGATGCGGGCGCGTGAAAACGGCCAGCTCCCCCACGGCCTCGATCTGGATCAACTCGTGCTGGGCGCCCGCGCGCTGGTCTATGGCCTTGCCCGCATGGCAATCGATGGACATTTTCCGGAATGGCATGTTGCCGAGCCCCCTTCGGAGGCAATGCACAAAACGCTGCATCTGTTCATAGGGCAGCTCACCAGAAGCTGAGGCCGCCATTAAAAAGCCCCGCTTTCGCGGGGCTCCATTGTCTCGACAGATCAGAGCACCATCACTCAGAATGTGAGCGCGCGGTCGCCGTTCTCGTCCTTGATGCGGTTCGGCAGGCCGATCCTGTTCAGGAGGTTGAGGAACGGCTTCGGCGGCAACTCTTCCACATTGGCCATCTGCTTCACGTCCCATTCACCTGTCGCGATGAGCATGGCAGCGGCGACCGGCGGAACGCCCGCGGTGTAGGAAATGCCCTGCGAGCCGACTTCTTCGTAGGCTTCCTTATGGTCGGCCACGTTGTAGATGAAGACTTCGCGCTCCTTGCCGTCCTTGATGCCCTTGACGATATCGCCGATGCAGGTCTTGCCGACGTAATCGGGCGCCAGCGAAGACGGATCGGGCAGCACGGCCTTGACGACCTTCAGCGGCACGACTTCGAGACCTTCAGCCGTCTTGACCGGCTTTTCGGACAGAAGGCCGAGGTTCTTCAGCACGGTGAAGACGTTGATGTAGTGATCGCCGAAGCCCATCCAGAAGCGCACATCCGCGCCGTCCATGTTCTTGGACAGCGAATGCACTTCGTCGTGACCCGTCATATAGGCCTTCTGCTTGCCGACGACCGGCAGGTCGAATTCCTGGCCGACTTCGAACATCTGGTTCGTCTGCCACTCACCCTTCTGCCAGGAATAGACAACGCCCGTGAATTCGCGAAAGTTGATTTCCGGATCGAAGTTGGTCGAGAACCAGCGGCCGTGGCTGCCGGCATTGATATCGACGATATCGACCGAAGTGACCTTGTCGAAATACTCGTCCTTGGCGAGACGCGCATAGGCGTTCACCACGCCCGGATCGAAGCCGACGCCGAGAATGGCGGTCAAGCCTTTTTCCTTGCACTCTTGCGCGCGCTTCCACTCGTAGTTTCCATACCACGGCGGCGTCTCGCAGATCTTGGTCGGATCCTCGTGGATCGCCGTATCCATATAGGCAACACCCGTGTCCATGCAGGCACGAAGAACGGACATGTTGACGAAAGCCGAACCGACATTGATGACGATTTCCACGCCGGTTTTCCTGATCAAGGCCTTCGTCGCCTCGATATCCATCGCGTCAAGCGCATGGGCCTCAAGTTTCACATCTGTCTTGAGGCTCTTCTTTTCGCGTACGGACTCGACAATCTTGCGGCACTTTCCCAAAGTCCGTGACGCAATATGAATGTCTCCCAATACATCGCTGTTCTGGGCGCATTTATGCGCCACGACCTGTGCTACGCCACCGGCGCCGATGATCAGAACGTTCTTCTTCATTTCAGGTGATGCCTCCTTTTCCCCGCGGGGATGAGCTTCGTTTCATGTTAAAAACAGGGTTTAAGACAGGCTTTGCTCGAAATCGGCAAAGTCGAATTCACGAACGGCGCGAACGGTGCCGTCCAGTTCCTTGATGGCGATCGCCGGCATCTTCACGCCGTTGAACCAGTTCTTCTTGACCATGGTATAGCCGGCCGCATCCTGGAAGGAGATGCGGTCGCCGACCTTCAATTCCTTGTCGAAGCGGAAGTCGCCGAAAATATCGCCGGCAAGGCAGGACTTGCCGCAGACCATATAGGGATGCTCGCCTTCGTTCGGCGAAACCTTGGCGGTTTCGCGATAGATCAGCAGATCGAGCATATGGGCTTCGATGGAGCTGTCGACGATGGCCAGATTCTTGCCGTTGAACAGCGTGTCGAGAACCGTCACTTCCAGCGTCGTGCTCTTCGTAATCGAGGCTTCGCCCGGCTCCAGATAGACCTGCACGCCGTATTTTTCCGAAAACGCCGCCAAGCGGTCGCAGAACTGGTCGAGCGGATAATTGTCACCGGTGAAGTGGATGCCACCACCGAGGCTCACCCATTCGGCGCGCGACAGCAGCGATCCGAACTTTTCCTCGATCTGCGTCAACATCCGGTCGAACAGGGAGAAATCGCCGTTTTCGCAATTGTTGTGGATCATGAAGCCGGAAATGCGGTCCATGACCTTGTCGACCTTGGCCACGTCCCATTCGCCCAGCCGGCTGAACGGGCGCGCGGGATCGGCAAGATCGAAGCTTGAGGAGCTGACCTGCGGGTTGAGGCGCAGACCGCGCGTGATACCGGAAGCCTTGTCGGCGAAACGCTCCAGCTGACCGATCGAATTGAAGATGATCTTGTCGGCATTCGCAATCACCTCGTCGATTTCATAATCGGCATAGGCGACGGAATAGGCATGGGTCTCGCCGCCGAATTTCTCGCGGCCGAGACGCACCTCGTATAGCGAGGACGAGGTGGTGCCATCCATATATTGCGACATGAAATCGAACACCGACCATGTGGCGAAGCATTTCAGCGCGAGCAGCGCCTTGGCGCCGGATTTTTCCCGCACATAGGCAATCTTCTCCATGTTGCGAAGAAGTTTTGTCTTGTCGATGAGGTAATAGGGCGTCTGGAGCATGTCGTTTCACATATTGATTGAAGTCAAGGTACGTCTCGATGATGGGCCTTATAGGATGCTTGTGACAGGAAAACAAATGTCCGGCACCGAATTCCCGGAAAATCGCCCCCGAGCCGAAATGCCCATGAAGAAAACACCTCCCCTTGCGGAACCAAGCCGGCATGGGTGCGTTTGAATGGCGGACAGGCGGGTGTTCCGCCGCCGTAACGAAGGTTCGTGAGCGGCGGCAGTCTGGAACATGCCGCCATTCCCATCAACGATGTTCAGGAAGGACTTCACCTATGGCAAGCGTGCGTAGCAGCGTGAATGACAAGATCCAGCAATCCCTCGAAAACGGTGATGCGGCCGATGTGGCAGCGCAGCTCGCCCAGCTTCGCGAAGATCTGGCAAATCTTGCCAAGAGCGTGAAGGCGCTCGGCGTCGGAGCATCGCACGAACTGAAGGCGCAGGCAGCCCGGGTGGCCGATGATGCGCTCACCGCTTCCGGAGAGATGGCCGACAGCGTCCGCAGCGAAATCTCCACGCTGAACGACAATCTGACAGACCACGTCCAGAAAAATCCGCTCCAGTCCCTCGGCATCGCCGTCGGCGTCGGTTTCGTGCTTGCCCTTCTCACACGTCGATAAGGCGGCCGCTCATGCTTGAGGCATTGCTGGTCTATCTGGGAGACACCCAGCGCGAAGGACGCGTGGTCACACGGCGCCTGCGCGCCACCATCATCCTCTGGGTGTTGACCGCGGTCTTTTTCCTGATCGCCTTCGTGGCCGCGGTGGTGGCGGGGTCCATTTACCTCGCGCATCATGTCGGGGCAGGCCCGGCGGCGCTGGTCGTTGCCGGCTCGGCCTTCCTGCTTGGCGTCATCATGCTGGTGGCGCTGGCGATCGTTAAACGCCCGAAAGCCTATGCCGCAAGACCGGTCGCGCCGCTGACGGCCGCTGCTCCGCTAACGGCAGCGCCTCTGGCCCTGCAGTCGCTGCTGACCCTTGCCATTCAGGCACGGCCCTACGCAACGCTAGCCGTGGCTGTCGCTGCCGGTTTTCTGGCCACCAGGGTCAATACGAAAAAGCCCAAGTAACTTCTTGGCGGCATGACAGGGCAAACCGCGCATCCACAGCATGGATGCGCGGTTTTTTTTATGTTACCCGCGAAGGATAGATTGGTTGATGGCATCCTGCGCCACGCCGCCCTTATTTGAACAAAGTGACATACAGTCTCGGCGCGTCCGTAATTTTCTGAAAGGCGATTGATGAAGAAGAAAGTCCTTGTCGTCGGCGGTGCCGGCTATATCGGTTCGCACACCTGCCTTCTCCTGTCTGAGCGAGGATATGAACCGGTCGTTTTCGACAATCTGTCCAACGGGCATGAGGAATTCGTCCGCTGGGGGCCCTTCGAACAGGGCGATATCCGCGACCGGGCGCGGCTCGACGAAGTCTTCGCCAAACACCGGCCGGAAGCCGTTCTGCACTTCGCCGCGCTGATCGAAGTCGGCGAATCGGTCAAGCAGCCCGTCGCCTTCTACGATAACAACGTCATCGGCTCGCTCAACCTGCTCTCGGCCGCCATCGATGCCGGCGTCACCGCCTTCGTGTTTTCCTCCACCTGCGCCACCTACGGACTGCCGGAACAGGTGCCGATCGACGAGACGCACCGGCAGGTGCCGATCAACCCCTATGGCCGCACCAAATGGGTGGTGGAGCAGGCGCTGAAGGACTACAGCACCTATAAGGGGCTGCGTTCGGTCATGCTGCGCTACTTCAATGCCGCGGGCGCGGATTTCGAAGGCCGGATCGGCGAATGGCACAAGCCCGAAACCCATGCGATCCCGCTGGCCATCGAGGCGGCTCTCGGACGGCGTCAGGGCTTCAAGGTGTTCGGCACGGATTACGACACGCGCGACGGCACCTGTGTGCGTGACTACATTCACATTCTCGACCTTGCCGATGCGCATGTGCGGGCGGTGGATTATCTGCTCGCCGGCGGCGAAACCGTGGAACTCAATCTCGGCACCGGCACCGGCACCACGGTAAAGGAACTGCTGGCAGCAATATCCGACGTTTCCGGCCGCCCCTTCCCGGTCGAATATACCGGGCGGCGCGACGGCGATTCCACCACCCTTGTCGCCAATAATGACAAGGCGAGAGAAGTTCTCGGATGGGAACCGCGTTATTCGCTGTCGGATATCATCAGATCCGCCTGGGCATGGCATTCCTCGCGCAACGCCGGAGATTGAGCAGCCCGCAGGCCAAAACAAAAAGACACCGGCCGAGGGCCGGTGTCTCCCGCGGGACGGCTTTTAAGAGCCCGGTCCCGCTCCTGCCTCCCAGGTATGGGATCAAGGCTTGGTCGCGGATGTCGTCGTGCTGTCCGGCGCCGCCGGAGTTGCCGCATTCTTCTCGCTGGCCTTCTGTTCCAGCGTCTTGAATTCGGGCGCAGCCTTCAGCGTTTCCGCCGTTTCCGTGGTTGTCAGACGGATGGTACCGTCCTGCGCATTGCGGGTCATCGTCACCTTGTCCATCGGCACGGCCACATCCTTTGCGCCGATGCCGAGGAAACCGCCGACACCGATCACGGCCGCGACGAGGCCGCCATCTTCTTCCATGATGAGATTGGTGACGTTACCGATGCTCTCATCGGCTGCGGTGTAGACCGACTTGCCGATATAGTCATTGGCGCTGATCTGGGTTTCGCCCTGCTCGGTTATATAGGCGCCGCCCGTGGTCGTGGCAGCGCTGTCATTGGCCGAAGGGGCGGCAGGCGTCATCGGAGTTGCAGGCGGCGTTGCCGGCTCTGTCTGCGCGCCCGGATTTGCCGGTGCGGGCTGGGTGGTGCCCTGAGCGATGGCCAGCGGCGCGAAAGCCGTCGTGCCCATCAGGGCGGCGGTGACGAGTATCGTAAGTTTCTTTGTCATTTCGTACCTTCCTTTCATCGTTCTCAACTGGCCGGGCGATGATTGATTTTACTTTCGCTCCCGGGCCGGTTCGTTTTGCAAACGGGCTCGTCGTTGAAATAGTTCCGATTTTTTCCGGTCACGCCGATGCAATTGTCGCGTGTTGCAACAACCGAAGGTAAAAAACAGGCATTGCTAACGGGGGACAGCGCGCTATTATCCCTGCCGTAACAATGCCATAACTGCCGGAGTTTTTTGTATGCCTCCACCCGGCGACAGACTGAAAGACATGATCTCGGCTTTGCGTCGGCGCAGCGCGAATTTTTTCCCGACCGCCTCAATCGGCACCTATCTGGTGGTGATGGCAACCGTCATCACCCTGCCGCTGATTCTTTTCGTCGGCTATCTGATGCTGCGGCTTGAAGCCGAAAAACGCGACGACCTGCAGAGGGAAACCATCGAGGATGTCCGGGTCGTCAGCCGCAACATCGACCGTCGCCTGCAGGAAATGGCCACCTCGCTCAACCTGCTGTCGCAGTTTCCCGAGCTTGAGAGCGGCAATCTCGCGGCGTTTCAGGGGCGTGTCGCCGAAAGCCTGAAAAGGGAGGGCCTTTACGCCCTTCTTGCCACCAAGGACGGCCAGCAGCGCCTCAACACCCGGCTGCCCTATGGCCAGCCTCTCGGCAAGGTGCCGGCCGAGGCAAATCTGGCCAGGGCGATCGATTCCGGCCGTATCACCGTTTCCGACATGTTTTTCGGCTCCACCAGCAAGGAATGGGTATTTAACGTCACCATGCCGCTCGATCCGGACCTTGGATCAGCCGGCGACGCGCTGATCCTGACGCAGAATGCCAGCGATCTCAGCCGGCTCATTCCCACGGAAAACCTGCCGCGCAACTGGGCGGTCGCCATCATCGATGGCACCAACCGCGTCGTCGTTTCCAGCGCGCAGGATGAGGCGGAAGTGGGCAAGCCCTTTGTCAACCCCGCCATACTTTCGGAAATGCAGGCCTTCAGCGGCAATTTTTTCGATGGCAAGGGCAATCTCTATGCCTATGCGCAATTGCCGGGCTGGCAATGGAAGACCGTGATGTGGGGACCGCTGGCCGCAAGCCAGGCGGCGCTGATCGACACCTGGCGGCAGATGATGATCGGCAGCCTTGTGCTGGTGCTGATCGCCATCGGCGGCGCCTATCTGGTCGGGCGGCAATTGCGCAGCTCCATCCGCGATCTGACCCACATGGCCGAGCGTATCGGTGAAGGCGAGATCGTGGCCCCCGTCGATACCAAGATAAAGGAGGCCAACCAGGTCGCCATCGCGCTTTCCAACGCCTCCTTCGACAGGAGCCAGTCGGAAGAGCGGCTGCAACTGCTGCTGCACGAACTGGTTCACCGCTCCAAGAACATCCTGACGCTGGTTCAGGCGATGATACGGCAACTGGGCCGGGAAAATAAAAGCATTCCGGAGTTCCAGAAGGAGGTCGACCACCGCCTGCGCGGTCTCGGCATGTCCATCCGCGCACTGGCGGAGGTTCAGTGGCAGGGCCTGCCGATCCGCAAGCTGATCGAGACCCATCTCGACGTTTTCGGCACCGTGGCCGAACGTGTCGTGCTGGAGGGAGAGGATTTCATGCTTTCGCCGGAAGCGGCGCAGAATTTCGGGCTCGTGGTGCATGAGCTGACGACGAACTCCATCAAATATGGCGCCCTTTCGGTTCCGGCCGGAAAGATAATTGTAAGCTGGAAGCCGCTCGAAAAAGACGGTCGGCAAATGCTGCATCTCGTCTGGACGGAAACAGGCGGGCCGCCCGCGACCGAGCCGAGCCGCAAGGGTTTCGGTACCACCGTCATCAAACGACATGCGGAAGGCGCGTTCGGCGGGCATGTGACGACGGAATATCGCGACACCGGTTTTGAATGGTCTCTGGAAGCGCCGATGCGCTATTTCGCCCCCAAGCGGCCCGAGCAGACGCATTGAGGCATCCCCTCGCGGGCCGCTTGAATTTGGCCCCTGAATTTGGCCATTGTCAAAAAAATTGCATTTTCCGGGAACCGAATGCGGCAGTGCGCATTTTTACTGCAGGCCAAGCAATTCCCCCGTCCCCGCCTGAAGCTTGGCTGAATATAAACGGGTTTCGCCCCTGAAAACCCGTCATAAAATAGCACGGCTCTCCTATGGGCCGTGCTTTTTTATTATGGTCCTGCGCTATGGGAGACGGGCGCCCGGCATCATCCACGCCCCCGCAATTCTGTCAGGAATCCGCGCCGTCACCCGAAGGGAACTTCAGGCGGTAGACGATCCGCTCCGGTGTCAGCTGGTATTCGGCGCTCCCTCCGAGAGCCGATGGCACCACCTTTTCCAGCACCACGCTGCCGAAGCTGCCGCGCCGGGCCTCCACCGGTTCCTTCGACGGCATCATCGGCTCGTTCCATTCGACGATATAAAAATCGCCGTCCTGCCGACACTGAAGAGAGATCGGCGGATGATAGGCGAGATTGCCGCTGTGGCTGACGGTATTGACCACCAGTTCGTGAAAGGCGAGCCCGATATAAAGCGCCCCGTTCGGGTTGAGCAGAAGGTTCTCGCCTTCCATGTGGATGAGGTTGGGATATTCCGGCACATAGAGATCGAATTGCTGCCGCAGAAGCTCGAATATGCGCGCGCCGCGCCAGTCCGAATCCGTGATGAGATCCTGGCTCTGGGCAAGCGCGTGCAGGCGGCCCCGGAACTTGCGCAAAAAATCATCCTTGGTGAGGCTGAAACGGGCCGTCTGGCCCGCAAGGCTCTGGATGATCGCCAAAAGGTTCTTGGAGCGGTGGCTGACCTCGCGCAGCAGCGAGCGCAAAAGCTGCTCGCGCCGCCTTTCCGCCGTCACTTCGCGAATGGTGGTTTTCATCACCATCTGGTTTGACTGATTGAAGGTCGAATGGACCTGGAACTGGAAGACACGGTCCTTGCCGGCATTGACTTCCAGCATGCCACGGCTGCCCGCCGTCACCATATCCTTTTTCAGCTCGGCAAGCCGAACCGACAGGTCATTGCCGAACAGAATTTCATCGGTGGGATGGGAATCGGCTGGCAGCTTCCAGACATCGGGAAGATTGGCAACGAATATATAGTCGCGGTTCCAGTCCTGAAGCAGGACTGTCTCACCTGAATCGAGCAAGGCAAGGATAAGCGAATCGTGCAGCTCGCCCTCGTCCCTCTCCGCGTTATGCCATGCCAGCCGATGCAAATTCGTCTCCTTGCAGAAAGCCGCAGGTCAAGCCCACGACCGTAACCGCCAACGCCCGGGGACCGTACTGGTTCCCGGCCCGCCCGCAGTTTCGGCAAATTTCACGCTGCGACGCGAGAGCTTTCGTTGAAAAACAGGGCCTGGCTGATAAGCGCTTTCACCATGTCCGGATTGAAGGGTTTCGTCACAAGGAATGTCGGCTCGGGCCGCTCGCCCGTCAAAAGACGTTCGGGGAAGGCCGTGATGAAGATGACCGGGAGGGTGGTCATCTGCAGGATGTCCTTCATCGCGTCGAGACCGGAACTGCCGTCCGCAAGCTGAATATCGGCAAGGATCATTTTCGGCTGGGTACGGTGGAAAAGGTCGAGCGCCTCGGTATGCGTGCGGGCGATGCCGGTGACACGGTGGCCGAGATCGGTGACCATCTGTTCGATATCCATGGCGATGAGGGGTTCATCCTCGATGATCATGATATCGGTCGCGACCTGGCGGGCGATTTCGGAAGCCGCTTCGTCGATCAGTCCGCCGACCTGGTCTTCCGACACTTTCAGAACCTCAGCGGCCTCCGAAGGCGTGAATTCCTCAACCGTCGTCAGCAGGAAGGCCTGGCGGGCAAGCGGCGGCACGGCGGAGAGGTTCGCGGAAGCGCGCTTTTCCCATCCCGACAGGTTTTCGTCGGCCTTAATATTGATCGTGACGGAACTAAAGATCGATACGAACAATTGATAGAGCGAAACGCGATCGCTGGTTGTCTGCGGGAAGATGCTGATATCGGCGATCAGAGCTTCGAGTGTTGCCGCAACATAGGCATCGCCCGTGGATTGTGAGCCGCAAACGGCACGCGCGAACCTGCGCAGATATGGCAGGTGCGGTGCGATGCGTGTAGAAACTGACATGGAATTCTCCCCTTTCATGCGGTCTGCAACGCAAACCCAAGATAGCAACGTGCGCATCGCAAAAAAAGTTCCGGGCCGCCGGAACTATTTTTTTCACCGCGCATTCTTTGCCACGACACAAAAGGAATACCGGACGTTATGAGCATATTTCAATCGGACCAAGATCAGCCGGATAATTCGGCCGCCCCCCAGGTTCCGCACTCCGGGCGGGCGGTGATTTCCCGCAAGCTCAGGGAGCTTTATGATGCCGTTCAGGATGAAGGCATCCCTGACAAATTCCTCGACCTTCTCGAAAAACTCGATGAAGCCGAAAGCAAAGCCAAAATGAAGGCTTCGGAGGAATGATGGCGAAAGAGCCGGAGCAGACAGAATACAATTTCAAGCGGGAAATGCTGGCGGCGCTGCCGAACCTGCGCGCCTTTGCGATTTCGCTCATCCGCTCGCGGGACCGTGCCGACGACCTCGTGCAGGACACGATCATGAAGGCATGGGCGAAACAGGACAGCTACCAGCCGGGCACCAATATGCGGGCATGGCTGGTGACGATCCTGCGCAACGAATTCTACAGCCAGATCCGCAAGTCGGGACGTGAAGTGCAGGATACGGATGGGGTCTATACGTCGCGCCTTTCAGTGCCGCCGGAACAGCATGGTTCCGTGGACCTTCAGGATTTCCGCGCCGCGCTCGCAAAGTTGCCGGATGACCAGCGGGAAGCGATCCTGCTGATCGGCGCCTCGGGTTTTGCCTATGAGGAAGCCGCCGAGATTTGCGGTTGCCCGGTCGGCACGATCAAGAGCCGCGTCAGCCGCGCAAGACTGCGCCTGCAGGAATTGCTCGGCATCGAAAACGAAAACGAATTCGGCCCGGACGCGCAGATGAGCGCGGTCACCGCCGCCGCGACGGCACGCTGAGAGCGCTGAATTCGAACAGTGGCGAACGGGCAGGCCTGCGTCTGCCCGTTAAAACGATGACAAAGGCCGCAAACCTCTCCTCCGTCATGCCGGACTTGATCCGGTATCCAGCCACGGCGCGTCTGCGCCGTGAAAAGACTCTCTCGCGATCAATGACTTGATCGCACTGGACCCCGGATCTAGTCCGGGGTGACGGTGTGCGGATGATACGGCGAGCGCGCGCCAACCACTGTCTCCGTGTTACCCCTTCAGATACCCGTTTCCTTGACCGATTGCATGACCACGAAGGTCGAGGTGTTGGCGACCGATGGCAGGCTCGAGATTTTCTCACCGAGCACCCTTCGGTACTTGCGGATATCGCTGGTGCGCACTTTCAGGAGATAATCGAAGGCGCCGGCGATCATGTGGCACTCCTCCACCTCCTTGATCTTGCGCACCGCCGTGTTGAACTCCTCCAGAGCCTTTTCGCGCGTATCGGAAAGCTTGACCTCGGCGAAGGCGATATGATCGACGCCGAGCTTGTGCGGATTGAGCACGGCCCGGAAGCCAAGAATATAGCCCTCGTCCACCAGCCGCTTCAGCCGTGTCTGGCACGGGGTCTTGGAAAGACCGACCCTCTTTGACAGTTGCAGCACGGACATGCGCCCGTCCTCGCTGAGCGCCTCGAGAATCTTGAGATCGAAATGGTCCAGATCGTCTGTTTTTTGACTATTTGCCATGTCTTTTTACGCCATATCCGAATAATAAAAGTGCATATTACCTGTTTTATCCTGAAAATAAGGCCATAGCAATTTCCTCTGTGATGCTATTGTCAGCGGCAGGATGAAAAGCGGCGGGCGGAGGACACGCGGCCGCCGAAGGTCTGTCTTCAACAGCGTTTTCAGGATTTTCAGAATGGCCGATGGTGCAAGCAACGCCGGTGTAGTGGCGAACGGTATTTTCCAGAATTTTGCGCCGCCGGTGCGCGAGCAGAGCCTGCTGCGCAAGGCGATCACCGCCGCCTATCGCCGCCCGGAGGAAGAATGCCTGGCGCCGCTGATCGAGGCGGCAACGGTGACGGCTGAGGAGGCGAAAGCCATTCGCGACACCGCCCGCAAGCTGATCGAGGCTCTGCGCGCCAAGACCAGGGGCACCGGCGTCGAGGGGCTGGTGCAGGAATATTCGCTTTCCAGCCATGAGGGCGTGGCGCTGATGTGCCTTGCCGAAGCGCTGCTGCGCATTCCCGACACCGCCACCCGCGATGCGCTGATCCGCGACAAGATCGCGCGCGGTGACTGGAAGTCCCATATTGGCGGCGGGCGCTCGCTCTTCGTCAACGCCGCCACCTGGGGCCTCGTCATCACCGGCAAGCTGACCTCGACGGTCAATGACAGAGGCCTTTCGGCGGCGCTGACCAAGCTGATCGCCCGCGCCGGCGAACCCGTCATCCGCCGTGGCGTCGATATGGCCATGCGCATGATGGGCGAGCAATTCGTGACCGGCGAAACCATCGGCGAGGCGATCAAGCGTTCGAAGCCGCTGGAAGAGCAAGGCTTCCAATATTCCTACGACATGCTGGGCGAAGCCGCGACCACCGCCAAGGATGCGGAGCGTTATTACAAGGACTACGAAAACGCCATCCACGCCATCGGCAAGGCGTCCGCCGGCCGTGGCATCTATGGCGGCCCGGGCATTTCCATCAAGCTTTCGGCGCTGCATCCGCGTTACGCCCGCGCGCAGGCCGAGCGGGTGATGGCGGAGCTTCTTCCGCGCGTCAAATCGCTGATGCTGCTCAGCAAGAAATACGATATCGGCCTCAACATCGATGCGGAAGAAGCCGACCGGCTGGAACTGTCGCTCGATCTTCTGGAGGAGCTGGCGCTCGACAGGGACCTCGCAGGCTGGAACGGCCTCGGTTTCGTGGTGCAGGCCTATGGCCGCCGCTGCCCCTTCGTTCTGGACTACATCATCGATCTCGCCCGCCGCTCGGGCCGCCGCATCATGGTGCGTCTTGTCAAGGGCGCCTATTGGGATGCGGAAATCAAGCGCGCGCAGGTGGAGGGGCTGGAAGACTTCCCGGTCTTCACCCGCAAGATGCACACCGATGTTTCCTACATTGCCTGCGCCCGCAAGCTGCTCGACGCGCGCGATCTGGTCTTCCCGCAATTTGCGACCCACAACGCGCAATCCATGGCGACGATCTACCATCTCGCCGGCCCCGGCTTCAAACTCGGCGACTATGAGTTCCAGTGCCTGCACGGCATGGGCGAACCGCTTTACAGCGAAGTCGTCGGCAAGAAGAAGCTTGACCGGCCGTGCCGCTTCTATGCCCCCGTCGGCACCCATGAGACGCTGCTGGCCTATCTCGTTCGCCGCCTGCTGGAAAACGGTGCGAACTCTTCCTTCGTCAACCGCATTGCCGATCCCGCCGTGCCGGTGGATTCGCTGCTGGAAGACCCGGTCACGGTGGTCAAGGCCTATGCCGTACCCGGCGCGCGTCACGACCGCATCGCCGCACCCGAAGGCCTGTTCGGCCCGGAACGCAAAAATTCCGCTGGCCTCGATCTTTCCAGCGAAACGACGCTCGCCGCATTGGACAAAACCCTGAAGGCTGGTGCTGCGACGGAGTGGAAAGCGTCGGCACCGCAGGCAGGTGGCAACACGCGCCCGGTTCTCAATCCCGGCGACCACAATGATATCGTCGGCCATGTGACCGAGCCGACTGAAGACGATGTCGAAGCTGCAATGCAGCGGGCAGCGGCCTCAAACTGGCCCTCCACCCCGGTGGAAGAACGCGCCGCCTGCCTAGAGCGGGCCGCTGACGCCATGCAGGCCGAAATGCCCGCCCTGCTCGGCCTCATCATGCGCGAGGCGGGAAAATCCATGCCGAACGCCATTGCCGAGGTGCGCGAGGCCATCGACTTCCTGCGTTATTACGCGGCGGAAGCCCGCAGGAACTTCAAGAGCGGAGAAACCCCGCTCGGCCCGGTCGTCTGCATCAGCCCATGGAATTTCCCGCTCGCCATCTTCATCGGTCAGGTGACGGCGGCGCTGGTTGCCGGCAATCCGGTTCTGGCAAAACCCGCCGAAGAAACGCCGCTGATCGCGGCGCAGGGCGTGCGCCTGCTGCATGAGGCCGGCGTTCCGCAGGATGCCGTGCAGCTTCTGCCGGGCGACGGCAAGACGGGTGCCGCACTTGTTGGCTCACCCCTTACAGCCGGTGTGATGTTCACGGGCTCGACGGAAGTGGCGCGGCTCATTCAGGGCCAGCTTGCCGGCCGGGTTCTCGCCAATGGCCAGCCGGTGCCGCTGATTGCCGAAACCGGCGGCCAGAACGCCATGATCGTCGATTCCTCCGCACTCGCCGAACAGGTCGTCGCCGATGTCATCGCATCCGCCTTCGACAGCGCCGGCCAGCGCTGCTCGGCATTGCGCATCCTCTGCCTGCAGGAAGATGTGGCGGACCGCACGCTGACCATGCTGAAGGGCGCGCTGCATGAATTGCGCATCGGCCGCACCGACAAGCTTTCCGTCGATGTCGGCCCCGTCATTACCGCCGAGGCGAAGGGCATCATCGAAAAGCACATCGAGGGCATGCGCGGGCTCGGCCATCGCATCGAACAGATCACGCTTGCCGGCGAAACCGGCAAGGGCACCTTCGTGCCGCCGACCATCATCGAGATGAAATCGCTCGCCGATCTGAAGCGCGAAGTCTTCGGTCCGGTGCTGCACGTCATCCGCTTCAAGCGCGACAATCTCGACCGGCTGATCGATGAGATCAACGCCACCGGTTACGGCCTGACCTTCGGCCTGCATACCCGTCTTGACGATACGATCCAGCATGTGCTGTCACGCGTCGCGGCCGGCAATCTTTATGTGAACCGCAACATCATCGGCGCGGTTGTCGGCGTGCAGCCCTTTGGCGGGCGCGGCCTTTCCGGCACCGGCCCCAAGGCCGGCGGTCCGCTCTATCTCGGCCGCATGACACAGATTGCCCCAAAGATAGACCGGGTTGCGAGCCAGCAGGATCAGGCCGCAGTCGATCTTGCCCGCTGGCTGGATGAAAACGGCGAAACCGTTGCGGCCGAAGCCGCACGGCAGACGGCAGTTCTTTCCGGCCTCGGCTTCGAAACCGAGCTGGCGGGTCCCGTCGGCGAGCGCAATGTCTATGCGCTGCATCCGCGTGGAAAGGTTCTGCTGGTCCCGGCAACCGAACAGGGGCTTTACCGCCAGCTTGCGGCAGCGCTCGCGACCGGAAACGCGGTTGTCATCGACAATGCTTCGGGACTGGAAAAGTCGATCTACGGCTTGCCGGCAACCGTGACCTCTCGCATCGTCTGGGCGGATGACTGGGCGAAGTCCGGTCCCTTCGCCGGCGCGCTGGTCGAGGGCGATGCGGAGCGTATCGTGGCCGTCAACAAAAAGATCGCCGCCCTGCCCGGCCCGCTGGTTCTCGTACAGGCCGCGACGACGGAAGTGCTTTCCGGGGAAAGCCAGCCCTATAATCTCGACTGGCTGGTGGAAGAAGTCTCCGTCAGCGTCAACACCACGGCCGCCGGCGGCAATGCCAGCCTGATGAGCATTGGTTAAATCAGGTTCGGGCGGGGTCTCGGCCCTGCCGGCTCATGCCTCACCCGTTGCTGTCGCCACGGCCGAAGAGCTGGTTCAGAACCTGCTCTTCCAGCCTTGCGAATTCCGCCGTGCCATGACGGCGCGGACGCGGCAACTTCACATCGAGATCGAGCGCGATGCGCCCTTTATCGATGACGACAATGCGATCCGCAAGCGCCACGGCCTCCGAGACGTCATGGGTGACGAGAACGGCGGTGAATTTCTGCTTGCGCCAGATGCGCTCCAGCAGAAGCTGCATTTCGATGCGGGTGAGCGCATCGAGCGCGCCGAGCGGCTCATCCAGCGCCAGGATTTGCGGATGGGCCACCAAGGCACGCGCCAGCGCCACGCGCTGTTTCTGGCCGCCGGAAAGCACATAGGGCCATTCGCCAGCCCGGTCCTTCAGTCCCACCTCGTCGAGAATGGCAAGCGCCTGTTCCTGCGCCGCCTCGCCTCTGGCGATGCCGGTCAGCCCCACGGAGACGTTGCTCGCGATACGTTCCCACGGCAGAAGGCGCGGCTCCTGAAACATCATGCGGGTGCGGCTCGATACATCCTTCGAGACGGTTCCGGTCGTCGGCGTGTCGAGGCCGGCCAGAATACGTAAAAGCGTGCTCTTGCCGCAGCCGCTCTTGCCGATGATGGCCAGAAACTCGCCTTCCCGCACATCGAGATCGATGCCGCGCAGAACCGGTTTGTCGCCGAAGCTCTTCACCACATTGCGGAAGCTGAAGGCGACCTTGCCTTCGGTCGTTTTCTCGCGTTGTTCGATTTTCCCCTGCGACGGGAGGGATGGCGGGGCATCCGGGCGTCTCAGCGTCGTCACATTGCCGGTCGACATGGGTTACCTCAGACTTTCTTGAAGGCTGGATGCCATTGCAGGAAGATGCTTTCGAGGAAGCGGGCGAAACTGTCGGCCAGCTTGCCTAGAAGCGCATAGATGAGGATCGACAGAACCACGACGTCGATCAGCAGGAACTCGCGCGCCTGCATGGCCATATAGCCAAGGCCGGACGAGGAAGAGATGGTTTCGGCCACGATGAGCGTCAGCCACATGATGCCGAGCGCATACCGCAGGCCGGTGAAAATGGCGGGCAGCGCGCCGGGCAGGATGACCCGCCGGAACAGCGTGAAGGGCGACATGCCATAGGTGCGACCCATTTCCACCAGTTGCGGATCGACACCCTGAATGCCGAGCAGCGTGTTGATGTAAATCGGGAAAAACACCCCGAGCGCGACGAGGAAAAGTTTCGCCTCCTCATCGATGCCGAACCAGAGGATGACCAGCGGAATGAGCGCCAGATGCGGAATGTTGCGGATCATCTGCAGCGTCGTATCGGTGAAACTGCGGGAGAATTTCGAGAGGCCATTGGCCAGCCCGAAGATGAAGCCGATGGAACCGCCGATAGCGAAACCAGCCAGTGCGCGGGCGGAACTGACACCGATATTGGCGACAAGCTCCCCCGATAGCAGAAGCCGCCAGAAGGCTTCCGCGACGGCGGAAGGGGCCGGCAGCACATTGGCGGAAATCAGGCCGGCGCGCGCCGCCGCCTCCCAGCCTGCAAGAATGAGTGCGGGAAGCAGCCAGCCCGTGGCTCCGTCAATCCCGATGCGCTTTGTGGTGCTCACGGCGTTTCCTCCGGCTCAGTTCGTCGCGCCCGACCAGACGGCATCCTTGATGCTGATCTGTTTCGGGATCAGGCCGAGACCATAAAAGCGATCGGCGGTTTCCTGCTGGCGGGTGATGGCTGGCATTTCATCTCCTTGTCACCAGCCCCTCTGGCCAGCCTGCGATATGGAGCAATGCTAGGTTTTTCTATTAAAACGATAGAGAGACGATAATTCAATGTGAGCAATGTTGCGGGAATAAAATTTCGCGCAAATGCATCTTTTCCGCAAATCGTCGTGAACGTTCCCGCCTGAGCCATCGCATGGAAATGCCGGCGCGGATGACGCCGCGCCGGCATGATGGATCAATTTCTCTATCGCCGATGCGATTGGCGGGGCGATTATTCGATATCGAAGGAAACGCCCTGCGCCAGCGGCAGAGCCTTGGAATAATTGACCGTGTTGGTGGCGCGGCGCATATAGGCCTTCCACGCATCCGAACCGGACTCACGGCCGCCACCGGTTTCCTTCTCACCGCCGAAAGCACCGCCGATCTCCGCGCCGGAGGTGCCGATATTGACATTGGCAATGCCGCAATCGGAGCCTTCCGACGACAGGAACCGTTCCGATTCCTGAATGTCGCGGGTGAAGATCGACGACGAAAGGCCGGCGGCGACGGCGTTATGGGCGTCGATTGCCTGATCCAGATCGCTATATTTCATGACGTAGAGGATCGGCGCGAAGGTCTCTTCCAGCACGGGGCCAACCTGCTTCGGCATTTCGACCAGAGCGGGCTTCACATAATAGGCATCCGCCGCGCCGGTATCCACGCGGCCGCCGCCATTCACCACGCCGTCATGGGCTTTCGCCGCTTCGAGCGCCTTCTGCATGCCATCGAAAGCCGCCTTGTCGACCAGCGGGCCGACAAGTGCCGATGTTTCCAGCGGGTTGCCGACGGAGACGGAGGCATAGGCCTTTTTCAGGCGCGGCACGAGCTGGTCGTAAACGCTGTCATGCACGAAGAGACGGCGAAGCGTGGTGCAGCGCTGGCCGGCCGTGCCCATGGCGCCGAAGGCAATGGCGCGCAGCGCCATGTCGAGATCGGCGGAAGGGCAGACGATGCCGGCATTATTGCCGCCGAGTTCCAGAATGGCGCGGGCAAAACGTTTCGCCAGACGCGGGCCGACATCGCGGCCCATGCGGGTGGAGCCGGTGGCGGAGACGAGCGGCACCTTGGGATTGTCTACCAGAGCTTCACCCACGGCGCGATCGCCGATCAGCAGCTGGGACAGACCTTCCGGCGCGTCGCCGAAACGGGCGGCGGCGCGTTCGAAGATGCCCTGAACCGCCAGCGCCGTCAGCGGCGTCTTTTCCGAAGGCTTCCAGACCACCGAGTTGCCGCAGACGATGGCGAGCGCTGCATTCCACGACCAGACGGCGACGGGGAAGTTGAAGGCCGAGATGACGCCGACGACGCCGAGCGGATGCCAGGTCTCCATCATGCGGTGGCCGGGACGTTCGGTGGCGATGGTCAGGCCATAAAGCTGGCGGGAAAGACCGACGGCGAAATCGCAGATATCGATCATTTCCTGCACTTCGCCGAGACCCTCGGACGGGATCTTGCCCGCTTCCAGCGACACGAGACGGCCGAGATCGGCCTTGAAGGCGCGCAGCTCTTCGCCGAGCAGCCGGATCAACTCACCACGACGGGGTGCCGGCACGTTGCGCCACTGCTTGAAGGCGGCATCGGCCCGGTCGACCACGGCTGCGACACCTTCAACCGAAACGGTCTTGAGACTGGCTACCTGCTCACCCGTCACCGGGCTGAAGGACGCCATATCGCCACCGGTATAAAGATCACGGGCAACGCCCATCCTGTCGAGCAGGGCGGCGGCTTCCTGTTTCACGTCAAGCTTCGTGGTAGCATCCATGTCCATGGTCCTTTTGGTTGAAAGGGGAGGAAAGGCCGTTTCGATACGGCGCTTTCAACTCCCGTCACTCGTCTTTCCCCGAATTTGTCATTCGTTCTGTGAAACTGGCGTTTTGCACCGTTCCATTCTTTCCCGTAATCATATATGGCCATAATGACCCTTTTCCAATGAGGAAAGCGGGTAAGTTGATGCGAGAATGGAATGGATCCGCGCAGAAGACTGGTCCCTGACATCGTCACCCTGCAGGCGTTCGAATGCGCGGCACGGCATGGCAATTTTACGCGTGCGGCGGAAGAACTCAACCTCACGCAGAGCGCGGTGAGCCGGCAGATCGGCGAACTGGAAGCACAGACAGGAATGCAGCTGTTCGAGCGCATCCGCAGGCGGGTCGTGCTTTCGGAGGCGGGGCGCAAATTCCTGCCGGATGTGCGGCGCCTGTTGCAGCAATCCGAGCAGCTGATGGTGCGCGCGGTGTCGGCCGGAACATCGCACGCATCGCTTTCCGTCGCGACATTGCCGACATTCGGCAGCCGCTGGCTGATGCCGCGCCTCCACCGCTTCATCGACACCAATCCGGAAATAACGATCACCATCGGCTCGCGCTCGCATCCTTTCGATTTCGACGAGGAAGGGTTCGATCTCGCCATTCATTATGGCCAGCCGGTCTGGGCGCATGGCACCTGCACATTTTTGTGCAACGAGGTGATCGTGCCAGTAGCAAGCCCCGCCCTTGTGCGCCGCGCCGGAGTGAACCAGCCGCAGGATCTGACGGGGCAGCCGCTCTTGCATGTGACGACGCGGCCGAAACTGTGGACGGAATGGCTGGAGATGAACGGGGTGACGGCGGACAATGCCTATCAGGGCAGCCGTTTCGACCAGTTCTCGATGATCATCGAGGCAGCCGCAAGCGGCATCGGCTTTGCCCTTTTGCCGAAATATCTCATCGAGGCGGAAATCGTCTCGGGCCGCCTCGAAATCGTCTTCGACATCCCCCTGCAGACCGACAAGAGCTATTACGTCGCCCTGCCGGAAGGACGGCAGGACAATGCACTCGCCCGCGCCTTTCAGGCCTGGCTGCTCGAGCAGGTCGGCAAGCCGGTGTAATCCGTCATCCGCTCAGTTCGAAGGGCGGAGGGAAACATCATCCAGCCCCGGAAGATCGGGACCGACGGGCACGATACGGGTCGGATTGAGCGCCTTGATGGAATAATAACCGCGCTTGATATGGTCGATATTGACCGTGTCGCGCACGCCCAGAACGTTCAGTATCCGCATCATATAGGCCTGCAGCGCGGGATAATCAGCGATGCGGCGAAGATTGCATTTGAACAGGCCGTAATAGGCGGCATCGAACCGCACCAGCGTCACGAAAAGCCGGACGTCCGTTTCGGTCAGCAGATCGCCGAACAGGAAAGGCCCGCCTGAGACGAGGCGCTTTTCGAGTTCCTGAAGTGTTTCGAACACATCGGCGAAAGCCTCTTCATAAGCAACCTGCGTGGTGGCGAAACCGGTTCTGTAAACGCCGTTGTTGAGACGCGGATAGATGTGGTCATTGAGAGCGTCGATCTCATCCCGCAGCGCTTCCGGATACAGGTCCAGGCTATTGTCGGCCAGATCGCCGAAACCGGAATTCAACATGCGCAGAATATCGGCGGATTCGTTGTTGACGATGGTTTTCGTCTTTTTGTCCCATAGCACGGGCACGGTGGCGCGGCCGGTATAATGGGGATCCGCGCTGGTATAGACCTCATGCATATAGGTGAAACCGTTGAGCGCATCGCGGTCCGAGCCCGGATAGTCGCCGAATTTCCAGCCCTCGTCGGAAAGGGCGGGCTCGACAACGGAAACGGAAATCACCTCTTCCAGCTTCTTCAGCTTTCGGCCGATCAGCGTGCGCGATGCCCAGGGGCAGATCAGCGCGACGTAAAGATGATAGCGGCCGGGCTCGGCCGCAAAACCGCCCGCACCCGTCGGCCCCGCCGAACCGTCAGGCGTCACCCAGTTGCGGAAGCCGGAGGTCTGACGGACAAAGCCGCCCTTCCTGTCGGTCGCCTGCACCGGATGCCATTCGGCGGTCCATTTTCCATCCACGAGCATTTGCGGCTCCCCGTTCATCTAGAGATGAAAGCCTTATGGGCCGGGTTGCCGCCGCTTCACAAGCCGCGCTTCGGTTGACGCACTGTTTCCGATCAAGGGTGAATTCAGAGACGATTGCGGAAAAACGGGTTCCAGCGCACGGTGCCAAGCCTCACCTTTTCGCGGATCATCGTCAGCAGTCCCGATGCGGCGATGACGGCCAGACCAAGCACGGCGACCGCATCCGGATATTCGTGGAAGAAGGCCATGCCGATCGCCACCGCCCAGAGGATTTGCGAATAATGCGACGGCGCGATCTGGCTTGCCGGCGCGATGCGGGTTGCGACCAGAAGGGTGATCTGCCCAGTCGCCGTGCAAAGGCCGATGAAGGCGAAGGCCAGGAGCTGGTGCAGGTTTGGCATGACGAAATCGGGAATGGCGGCAATACCATTGAAGGTGAGGCCGTAGATCAGCAGCACACCCATGATCGAGGTGCGCTTTTCCTTGCCCGCAAGCGAGCGCAGCAAAACGATGGTCATCGCCGCGAGGAACGCGACGCCGATGGCGGCGAAATGCCCGAGTTCGAGTGTCTTGAAGCCCGGCCGCACGACGAGGATCACGCCGACGATGCCGGCCAGAACCGCCGCCCAGCGCCATGGACCGATGTTCTCCTTCAGGACCACGGCGGAAAGCACGGTGACGAAGAGCGGCGACAGGAAGATCAGCGCATAGGCCTCCGCCAGCGGAATGGTGGTGAAGGCATAGATGCCGAAAATACCGGCGAAAAGGCCGGAGATGGCGCGCCCGTGCACGGCGAAGGGCCGGCTCATGCGCCAGAATTCACGCCACCTTTCCTCACGCGGCTTGCTGAAGAAAATGAAGATGCCGGAAAACAGAATGCTGAAGAAGCCGATTTCGAAAACGCTGATCTGCGATCCAAGCGACTTGATGGTGGCATCGCCCATGGAAAAGGTCGCATAAGCGAACAGACCGAGCAGAAAACCCTTTTGCATTTGACCTCCCCGAACACCGACCGCAACGCAAAGTTTCTCCCGGCCGCGTTAAACGCGACCCGGACGCCCCTTTGTGGGACAGACAGTCTGGCAGATTTGATCCTCACCCTATGGCTAGACCCGGCTACCTATGAGTGCAAGCCGGAAAAACCGCAAAATGACCCGATTGAACACGACCGGTGCAAATGGCTGCAAGGTGCGGCAAATTTGTCCCGCCATGGCCATCACATCCCCGTCATGGAAAGAGGTTAGCCGGTGTTGATCGTGGCGCTTGGCGACGGGCATGAAGGCGGCTAAATATTATCGTGTGTTTTTCGCCCGCCGGTTTCCCCGGCTGGTATTGCCGCGTTAACATGGCCTCGCTAACCGAAAGGAATAAGAATGCGGATTGTAATGATCGGTTCGGGTTATGTCGGCCTCGTGTCCGGCGCGTGTTTTGCGGATTTCGGCCATGACGTGGTCTGCGTCGACAAGATGCCGGAGAAGATCGAAGCCCTGAAAAATGGCCACATCCCGATCTTCGAGCCGGGTCTCGATGTCATCGTCGCCAACAATGCCAAGGCCGGGCGGCTGAGCTTCACCACAGACCTTTCCGCAGCCGTCGCCAATGCCGATGTCGTCTTCATCGCGGTCGGCACGCCCTCGCGGCGCGGCGATGGCCATGCCGATCTCGGTTATGTCTATGCGGCGGCGAAAGAGATCGCCCATGCGCTTGATGGTTTCACCGTCATCGTCACCAAATCCACCGTTCCCGTCGGCACCGGTGATGAGGTGGAACGCATCATTCACGAGGAAAACCCCTCGGCCGATTTCGCCGTCGTCTCCAACCCGGAATTCCTGCGCGAAGGCGCCGCCATCGAAGATTTCAAGCGGCCGGACCGCATCGTCGTCGGCCTTTCGGACGAGCGTGCCCGCCCCGTCATGACCGAGGTTTACCGCCCGCTTTACCTCAACCAGTCGCCGCTGCTCTTCACGACGAGGCGCGCTTCCGAACTGATCAAATATGCCGCCAATGCCTTTCTGGCGATGAAGATCACCTTCATCAACGAAATGGCGGACCTGTGCGAAAAGGTCGGCGCCAATGTGCAGGATGTTTCGCGCGGCATCGGTCTCGATGGCCGCATCGGCTCGAAATTCCTGCATGCCGGCCCCGGTTATGGCGGCTCCTGTTTCCCGAAGGACACGCTGGCGCTTGCGAAAACCGCGCAGGATTATGATGCGCCGGTGCGGCTGATCGAGACCACCATCGCCATCAACGACAACCGCAAACGCGCCATGGGCCGCAAGGTCATCAATGCGGTGGGCGGCGATGTGCGCGGCAAGAAGATCGCCGTGCTTGGCCTGACCTTCAAACCGAATACCGACGACATGCGCGACAGCCCGGCAATCGCCATCATCCAGACCCTGCAGGATGGCGGCGCGAAAGTGGTCGGTTACGATCCGGAAGGCATGGCGAATGCACGCCACCTGATGGAGGATATCGAATACGCGGCCGGCCCCTACGAAGCGGCGGAAGACGCTGACGCCGTGGTGATCGTGACGGAATGGAACCAGTTCCGCGCACTCGACCTGCCGCGCCTGAAGGCAATCATGAAAAGCCCTGTTCTGGTGGACCTGCGCAATATCTATCGCACGGATGAGGTCGCCGCGCATGGCTTCATCTATGCCGCAGTCGGTCGCCCGCACGAAGGCGGTTCCGGCAACGGCGCTTAAGGGTTTCGCTTCGCAATTTCATTAAAAGGTTTTTTGCGCTTCGGTCAGACCGCAAACGCACCAACGGATTCGGGATATAATCATCATGCGTTATCTGGTTACCGGCACGGCTGGCTTCATCGGCTTTTACGTCGCAAAGCGGCTGCTGGATGCCGGCCATTTCGTGACCGGCTTCGACGGCATGACGAAATATTACGATGTCAGCCTGAAAGAAAAACGCCACGCCATCCTTTCCCGCTCCAACGGTTTCCGGGCCGAAATCGGTATGCTGGAAGATACGGATGCGCTGAAGCGCGCGGCGGAGGCCGCCGAACCTGAGATCATCATCCACCTCGCCGCACAGGCAGGCGTCCGTTACAGCCTTGAAAATCCGCGCGCCTATATCGATTCCAACCTCATCGGCTCGTTCAACATGCTGGAGCTCGCCAGAAGCCTTGAGGTCAAACACCTGATGCTGGCATCCACCTCCTCCATCTACGGCGCCAACGAGAAAATACCCTTCGCGGAAAGCGACAAGGCCGACGAGCCGATGACGCTTTATGCCGCCACCAAAAAATCGATGGAGCTGATGGCGCACAGCTATGCCCATCTGTACAAGCTGCCCACCACGGCCTTCCGTTTCTTCACGGTCTACGGTCCATGGGGACGGCCGGACATGGCGCCGATCAAATTCGTCGACGCCGTTTCCAACGGCCGGCCGATCGACATTTACGGGCAAGGCAATATGAGCCGCGATTTCACCTATATCGATGATCTCGTGGAAGGCATCGTCCGGCTGAGCGCGGTCATCCCTTCCGAGGAAAACCGCGTCACGCAGGAAGGCGTCATCGATACGCTCTCGCACCACGCGCCCTTCCGTGTGGTCAATATTGGCGGCGGCCAGCCGGTGGAACTAATGCATTTCGTGGAAACAGTCGAAAAGGCGGTCGGAAAACCGGCGATCCGCAACATGCTGCCGATGCAGCAGGGCGATGTGCCCCGCACATTCGCCTCGCCGGATCTGCTGAGAGCCCTCACCGGTTACGTGCCGCAAACCCCGGTCGAGGAGGGCATCAAGGCCCTCGTCGCCTGGTATCGCGAGATGCATCCGGCCGAATTACGGGAATAACCTCACAGCGTCGCCAGCAGGCGGTTGGATATGGTGCCGCCGGAAGCGCTCTGCATGGTAATCTTGGTTTCCACGGCCTCGATGATCGTGTCACTGAAATCCATCTCGGTGAGATCACGGATATTGGAAAGTCCGCCCGGAGAAAAGACGTTCACTTCCAGTATTTTGTCACCGACGATATCGAGCCCGACGAGGAACATGCCGTCCTCCACCAGCTTCGGTCGCACCATTTCGGCAAGCGCCACGATCTCATCCGTCACCTTCACGGCCTCGGCGGTGCCTTTGGCATGGATGTTTGAGCGCAGATCGCCCTTGGCAGGCACACGGCGAAGGGCGGCATATTTGCCGTCCCGCATCAGCGGACGGCCATTCATCATGAAAAAGCGGATATCGCCGTCCTTCGCAGCCGGCAGATAGGCCTGCGCGATCAGATAACCCTCAAGGCTGACCGCCTCGAAAATCTGGTTGAGATTGGTCTCCTTGCTGGAGCCGATCTTGAAGACATTCTTGCCGCCGGAACCCTGCAGCGGCTTGACGATGACACCCTTGGGGTGCGCATCGGCAAAGGCGCGGATTTCCTCGACATTGCGCGAAATGATCGTGGTTGGGCGGACAATTTCGGGAAAGCTCTGAAAATAGAGCTTGTTCTGCGCCAGCGCCAGACCTTCGGGATCGTTCAGCACCACGACGCCGCGCTGTTCGGCAAGCCGCCCGAACAGGATGCCGGCATGCACCGCCCATGGCCGCGTCGTCTGGTCGAGCGAGGGGTCGTTGCGCAGCATCAGCGCATCGATTTCCTCGACATCCATGGTGCGCCGCTCCAGCGCCTTGTCCTGAAGCGTGGAATGGAACGTCTCTCCTTTCTTGATTTTACCCTTCGGCAGCACGGTGGCATGAATGGTCAGGCTGTCATCCGAGCGTAATGTGAAATCGCCGGGCGTCAGATAGACCACCTCATGGCCGCGATTGAGCGCCGCCATGGCAAGCAGGCCGGTCGCGTAGTTCGGTCCTTCTGTTTCGATGGAATTGACGAAAAATGCGATACGCATGAAGCCCCTCCTATAATGTCGCCAGTTCGGCAATGGATAATCCCGCCCGTATTTTTTCCAGCCGTTCATTGGCCTTGGCGGGCAGCAGGAATGCGGGTCTGACGCCCGGCGGGCGAAGCAGGCCGCGCAGGGCCAGCTCCTGCATCACCGGAAAATGGGCGGCGGCAATCTTGCCCATCCAGAACGGATCGAGCGCCCCGCCCCTGCGCAGATGGTCCAGCACTTCAGCCAGCCCGCGCAGATAGATCGCGTCCTTGGAAAGACCGCCGCCGCGATAGATGCGCAGCACCATGTTGAAGGCGCCAGCCTCATCGAAACCGTGCTCGCGGGTCATGGTGCGGAAGGTCTCCACGAAAGTCGCCCCATCCAGCATGGCTGCGCAGCCGACGACACGGCCGGCGATCAACCGCAGACGCTCACGCGTCATGCCACCGGCCAGATATTCCGCCAGCACCGCCAGTCCCTCCTGCACGCCCTCATAACCGGAAAGGCCGGTGCGGAAGAGCCGCAGCCCCTGAAACGAGCCGTTGAAATAGGTGAGAAGATGCACGCCGATCTCATGCGACAGCAGCGCCTCGACACGACGCTGTTCCATGACGGTATGGCGGGAAATCAGAAGCTTCTCGCCCGTCACCATCAGGCCCGGCGGCAGGTCGTCGCGAATTTCGACGCGCGCCTTGAACTCCGGGTCTTCGGCAAGATAGGTCTCGACCATTTCCCGTGACTTTTTGGCGACGGCGTAACAATCAACCATGGCGATTTCGCCGCCCTCCTCCCTGCGCGGGCAATCCGCAAGTACGCGTAGCGCCAGTGTCAGGAGCGCCGGTTCGACCGCACCGTACAAGGCACGCGAAAAATCGGTGAAGGTGCGATGATGCAGGTTCGCGAGCATCGTCAGCTGCAGATCGATTTCCTGCTGTTTTTCCCGGTAGAGATGATAGAGTACGGGATCTTCCAGATGGTCGAAGACGACGGAATAGAGCTTGCGTTTCTGCTCCTCGACATCGACGCCGAGCGGTCGGTAAAGCAGGCGGGGCGCGAACTGGAAGCCGCCGTCGCGAAATTCCTCGAAGGCCCGGCGGGCGTTGATGGGCGTGACGGACAAAAGAAAATCGAAGGATGAGACAATATCGTCGATCGACCGGTCGGCGCGTCTGACGGCATCGACAAAGGCCTTGCGGCCAAGCGCCCGGTGGCTGGTGACCTTCAGTGCATCCATACCGGAAGAGAAGGACGAGAAGGCCTGCAGACCCGCATCGAAAAGATCGGCGATCATCGTCTCGCGCAGGCCGGGATAATCGGCACCGGATTCCGGCTGGCGATAGATCGGCGCAAACCGCACGCTGATGCAGGGGAAATCCAGACCGGCATTCTGAAACCTGAGGATCGGATCGGATTCCGGTTCCGGCCGGGTGATGCGCGGCGTGCGAAAACGCACTTCGGCATCGCAGACCGCTTTGATGAAGACCCGCCGTGCTTCCTGCGTTTCCGGTTCCGAGGTCGCCGAAACGGAAACCTCATAATGTGGAAGGAAAGGCGAGTCGTCCGCCAGCAGGATATCGTGTTCCAGCTCGCCGATATCGAGAACGATGAAGGCGCCGAAACGCTGCCACATGGCAGCACCAACCGCCTTGATCAGCGGTGCGGCCTCCTGAATGGTGGAAGCGATGAGATAGGAGGCATGGGCAGCGGCGATATCGCGCGCGGCGAGATCTTTCGTGCCACCGGTCAGATGCAGACAGAGGAACGGCAATGGCCGGTCGATATGCAGCCGGCCGTCCTTTCCGAGATCACGGCGGATCGCCTTGCCCGACGCCAGGCAGGACACGACATCATCCACCAGATCGGCAAGGGGGGCAGGTGCGCTGCGAGCGGAGGAAACGCTCATCGCCGCGACCTCAGGCATTCTTCGAGAACCGGCTGAAGGGCTGCGATCGTATCGCCGATATCCGCGATCACCCGCGTATCCGGCTTTCCCGTCCATTCGTCCATGAAGAATTTCTTGAACTCAATCGCAATGGCGCAGCCGTTTTCGGCAAAACGCTCATGGATGAAACGGGTCTGCTCGCCCTTGCCCTGAAAGGCGACATTCTCGCGAACATCGAGGCGGCGTCCGCCGATGGTCGCCGAGGCGAAATGGCGCCCGACCGTGCTCACGATATCGCCCCAGCGGCTGCGATCCATGGAAAAGGTGCCGATATTGATGTCGGGCGCCTCCGCCTGTGCCGTCGGCGGCGCGGCAGCGCCCTGCCGGCGATGATTGTAGCTGTGCACATCCAGCACCACGAAAACGCCGTGCCGTCGCTCGACAGCTGAAAGAACCGCTTCAAGCATCGCGTAATAATCCGCATGAAAATCAAGCGATTGCCGGACCGCCTCTCGCGATGGCTCCTCCTTCCAGACCTCAAGCCCCCAGGATTGTTCCGGCTTCAGATAGATCGCCTGATCGGCGGCACGGTTGAGATCGATTTCGAAACGGGAATGGTGAACGACGAGACGGTTCGTCAGCCCCGCGATCATCTGTCCGGTAAAGGGGTCTTCCTCCCGCAGCCGCCCGTCGGCGGATAGAGCCATGCGGCCGGCTATGTCGGGGCGGATGAAATGACCGTCGTGAATGGCCGTTCCGACAACGGGCGAATGGCCGAAGTCGATCGACCAGAACCCCCTGTGTTCATCGTTGCCTGTGTATTCACCGCCGCTCTGTCTGGCTGTCATGCCGCCTCCCCTGCATCAGGGGTAAGCCGCCCCTGCATCGCGGATAAAACAGCGCGACTTGCCCGTTTGTTCCGGTAAAAATTGCGCGCTATTCATTTGCGCCCGGCGATGACACCCCTTGAAAAACTGCGGAACCACACCGGAAAGCTGACATCGTTCTGGGAGAAGCGCCGTGTCAAACGGAAGCGATGGCGCTGAAGGACATCGGGATTTTTCCGTTTTCTCTGGGTGGCTCCGGCAAACGGGCGCGCGCCAGGACTTCGGTCAATGCCGCCGCCCGGAAAAAGGCGGCGTGAGGCCATTCAGGACATGCAAAAGAAAAACCGGAATGGTCACCCATTCCGGTTTTTATTGTCTTGAAGCCGGTGAAAATTACGGCAGCGTGTAGGCGATCACGTAATCGCCCGGCTTGGTTCCAACCGAACCGTGGCCACCCGCAACCATAACGACATATTGCTTGCCGCTATCCAGCGCGTAGGTCATGGGGGTGGCCTGTCCGCCGGCCGGCAGACGCGCTTCCCACAGCTGCTTGCCCGTGGTGAGGTCATAGGCGCGCAGGTAGTTGTCGACGGCAGCGCCGAGGAAAGCCACGCCGCCCTTGGTGATCATCGGACCGCCAATGCCCGGCACGCCAACCTTGAAGGGCAGCGGCAGCGGTGTCATGTCATAGACCGTGCCGTTCTTGTGCTTGTAGGCGATATCGCCGGTGCGCAGATCGGCACCCGCGACATAACCCCATGGCGGCGCCTGGCAGGGGATTTGCAGCGGACCGAGGAACGGCCCCATGAAGACGCCATAGGGCGCGCCATCATTGCGGTTCAAGCCCTGCTCGCTGCCTTTCTCATCCTGCCCCTTCGGCGGGATCTGATCGCGCGGAACGAGCCTGGAGGTGAAGGCAAGATATGTCGGCATGCCGAACATGACCTGACGTTCCGGATCCACCGCCACGCTGCCCCAGTTGAACGTGCCGAAATTACCCGGATAGATGATCGAGCCATTGAGCGAGGGCGGCGTATAGCGACCCTTGTAGTTCAGCTGATGGAAACGGATACGGCAGGCAAGCTGGTCGAACATGGAGACGCCCCACATGTCCTTTTCCTGCAACGGCGCCGGCTTGAAAGACAGGGCCGTCGTCGGCTGCGTCGGGGAGGTGAAGTCCTCCGGGATCGCCCCGCCCGGTGCCGGTTCTTCCGTGATCGGCAGAAGCGGCTCGCCGGTGCGCCGGTCCAGCACATAGATGTCGCCCTGCTTGGTGGGTCCGACAAGGGCCGGCACGGTCTGGCCGTCCTTGGTGATGTCAAGCAGCACCGGCTGAGCCGGAACATCCATGTCCCAGAGGTCGTGATGGACCGTCTGGCGCACCCACCGGTCCTTGCCCGTGTTGATGTCGAGCGCGACAATGGAAGAGGAGTATTTCTCCACATTCTCGCTGCGGCCCATACCGAGCTGGTCCGGCACCTGATTGCCGAGCGGAACGTAAACGAGGCCAAGGCCCTCGTCATAGCTCAGTACCGACCAGCTGTTCGGCGAGTTGGTGGTATAGGTCTCGCCCGCCGCAATCGGCTCGGTCTTTTCCGGATTGCCGGAATCCCAGTTCCAGATCAGCGCACCGCTGTTCACATCGAAAGCACGGATGACGCCAGACTGTTCCTGCGTGGAATAGTTGTCGTTCACCGCGCCGCCGATGATGATCTTGCCCGCCGCGATGACGGGCGGCGAGGTCGAATAATAATAACCGGCAGGATTGTATTTCATGCCCTGTTCGAGATGCAGAACACCCTGATCGGCAAAGGAGGTGCAGACCTGACCGGTCGCGGCATCAAGCGCGATCAGCCGCGCATCCGAGGTCGGCAGGTAGACGCGCTCGGCGCATGCCGTGCCTTGGGCGGCATTCGGTTCGGCATAATAGGAAACCCCGCGGCACGTCTGGTGCTGGCGGTCCGGATTGAGACCGACATTCGGGTCGTATTTCCACTTTTCCTCGCCGGTTGCCGCATCGATGGCAATCGCCCAATTATGCGGCGTGCAAATATAAAGCGTGTTGCCGACCTTCAGCGGTGTCACCTGATAGGTGGTTTCGCCGACATCGTCAGGCAGCTTCACGTCGCCCGTCTGGTAACGCCAGGCTTCCTTGAGCTGCGAAACATTGTCGACATTCACCTGGGTCAGCGGTGAATAACGCTGGCCATAGGGCGTGCGGCCATATTGATGCCAGTCGCCATCGGGCACGTTGCCACCATAGGCCGGCGCCGCGGACGCCGTCTCCTGAGGCAGGGAACCCGCCTGATCATGCGGATCCTGCGTCATGGAATATCCCGCCACCACGATGGAAGCGAGAACCGATAGCGCAAGCGGCCAGGCATTGGGACCGTAATTCAGGCCGGTCGGGCTGGCAAAACCAAGCGGCCTTCTCACCCACGGGACCAGAAGCCACAGGCCAATGAGAATGATGAGGCCGCCACGCGGGCCAAGCTGCCACCAGTCGAAGCCGACTTCCCAGACAGCCCAGACGAGCGTCGCGACAATGAAGACAGCATAGACATGGAGTGCGGCGCGATTGCGCTTGAACAGCAGAATGGCCGTCAAAAGGAAGGCCAGTCCGGAAAGAACATAATAAAAACTGCCGCCCAGCATCACCAGCTGGGAGCCGAAACCGAACAGCGCAAGGCCGATCAGCGTAAGAACAACTGCAGTGACGGTGACTGCCATGAATGAAACCCCCGATTCCTGTCACTTTGCGTGAAATGAAATCGGGGCCAATCTGGTTCCATACAAACTGTTCATTTGTCGTGAAAAATTTCACGCCATGGTCGTTACGGGTTCTGCGGCGCCCCCGTCGAGTCCTGACGCGAGGGGTTTGCGTCCGTCGAGGCGGGCGGCGAAGCGCCGCCATTGGCGGGATTGTTGTCGAAGCTTCCCGTTCCGGAAGGCTGCTGCGGCACGGGCGCAGTCTCGGTCTGCGTGTTTTGCGGGCGGTTTTCATCCGGTTCGAAAACCGAATATTCGACGACCGCCCAGACCACCAGCGCAAGAAGAAAGCTGACAATCAGGATCACAAGCACCGGGCGTCCGCTGGACCCTTGCCGTGCCCGTGTTGCCGTCTCTCTTTTCGGTGCGTCGCGACCGTGAAGATAGCTGGCATTTTCTCTGGCCATGTCGTTTACTCCCTGTAACCCTGTCGATTTAATCCACAGGGTCACAGTTTGGTTCCAGACAGCCCGGGAACGCCTTCAGTTACATTCTGCCGGATGGCAGCCGACATCCGGATCGCCGCCGGCAGCCATATCGACCGCGCTGAAGTTCTGCCCAAGCCCCAGCCAGGAAAGTGCCTGCCGCGCATCGGCATCTTCCATGTCGGGCAGCGTATCCGGCAAGGTTTCGGTTCCCGCCGCGCCGGCAAAGGTCTGATTTGGCCGCAAAGGCACGCGTGCCGCGCCGAGTTCGAAATGTCCGCCGGCGGCCCGGTATTTTTTTGCCTCAATGCGGCGGCTGCGCCATACCGGCAGCATTTCCAGAAAAGTAAGAATTCTAAACATCATGATTGTCGGAAATAAATATCAACTAAAACAGCGTTCCCACTGTGACATGTTCGCCGGCAATGTGCACCCCCCGTGGCTTCACAACCACAGCGAATGGTCAGATTGTGCCAGCAAACCGGCATAAAGTGTCAGATCAACCGCAAAAACCGTTGTCAGCGGCCAAGCTGCACGATCCATCGCGTCCATTCGGCGCTGTCCGGCTTCAGTATATCCGATGTGGCGTCACGGCTTTCCGACGCGAAATGACGCAGCTGGCGCGGCGACAGACCAAAGGTCTTTTTGAAGGCGCGGCTGAAGTTTTCCGGATTGGTGAAGCCATAGGTCGCGGCCACCTCCGCGATTGTCATATGGCCCGATTGCGGTGACCGCAGGAAATCCATCGCCCGCTCAAGCCGCCGATGGGTGATACATGCCGAAAAACCGCCCAGCGGCTCAAAAAGCCGATAAACGGTGCGGCGCGACACCCCGAATTCGGCCATGACCTTCCCCACTGAAAGGGCAGGATCGAGAAGGTGACTGTCGATATAACGCCGGATGGATGCCCTCAACGCACGCTGGACGCCTTCGGCATTGTCCTCCCGAACGTGATTGTTGATGGCAGCCGCGGCGAGTTCCAGCAGCGGCGAGACCGTGGCCGCGCCGTCGCTGGCGGTCATGACATCGAAATGGCGGTAAACGCTCGTCATCGTTTCCCGCAGCAACGATACCAGCGGCAGACCCGCCGGCAGCACGCGCTCATGATGATTGCCGGAGCCGATGAGCCTGCCCTCCAGCAGACGGCGCGGCACGACAAGGCTCAGGTGATCGTGATCCGTCGTGGCTGTGGCGAGGGGCTGCGCCATGTCGATGATATAGAGATCTCCCGGACCGGCGGTTTCGCCCGTTCCGCGCCGCGACATGCTTTGTCCCCGGGCATAAAACTGCAGGAGAAAACCGTCCATGCCGTCGCGGGCCAGCTTGTGGCGCGAACGGTCGAAATCCTGTGCCGATGACTGGGTGCGGCCGAGCGCGACATTGCCGATGAAAGCGGCGTCCACGCTTGCAGAGAAACCGTCATCCGGCGATCTGCGCAGGCGCGCGTCAAACAGCACGTTGATCGAATCCTGCCACAACGTCAGCGCATCACGTTTCGGCACCTGACGTGTATCGAAGCGCGAGCGCGCCAGCGGCGCTTCAAAAGACCCTGTGTTCATTATTATCAGCTGTTCCGTGAACACGGCGCTGACCCCGCCGTCCGCGAAAACTATACAGGATTGAAATCGCCTAACAATGCCGGATGCCGGCGAGACGGTTCGCCGGAGGCGGGTGCGCGAAAATTATTTCGCGGTCCAGCCGCCGTCGATGGAAATAGTCGTTCCCGTGATCGACCGCGCCATGTCGCCCGCAAGATAAAGCGCCATTTCCGCCACTTCTTCCGGTTGCACAAACCGTCTGGTCGGCTGCGGCGCAAGCATCACCTTTTTCACCACCTCCTCCTCGCTCATGCCATGCACCCGCGCCTGATCGGCAACCTGTGCGGCGACAAGCGGCGTCCAGACGTAACCGGGGCAGATGGCGTTGCAGGTGATGCCGAGTTCGGCCACTTCCAGCGCCACGCTTTTCGTCAGCCCCACCACCGCATGTTTGGTCGCGACATAAGGCCCCTTGAAGGGCGAGGCGCGCAGGCCGTGGGCGGAAGCGATGTTGACGATGCGGCCCCAACCCCTTTCCTTCATGCCCGGCAAGGCCGCATGGATGGTGTGAAACGCGCTGTCGAGCGAGATAGCGACGATGCGGGAGAAATCGGCGAAATCGAACTCGTCGATCGGCGCGACCTTCTGGATGCCGGCATTGTTGACCAGCACATCGATATGGCCGAATTCGGCGATGACGGTTTCCGGCAGATGGGCGCTTTCGTCGTAGTTTGCGAGGTTGGCCGAAAAATAGACCGGCCTGTGCCGTGCCACCTTCGCGACCGCCTCCAGCGCCTGCCTCGCCTCCTCCGCCGTCTCTATGCCATGCACAGCAACCAGAAATCCCGCCTCGGCGAAACGCTTGGCGATGGCGAGCCCGATGCCGCTGGTGGAACCCGTGACGAGCACGGTTTTCGGTTGATCCTCCATCGGCCTAGTCCTTCAGCTGCGGCAGGTTGCGGTAAAGTTCGAGCGCTTCGGGATTGGCAAGCGCATCGGCATTCTTCACCGGCCGGTCATGGATGGTGTCGCGCACCGCGATTTCGGAAATCTTGCCGGAGCGTGTGCGGGGAATGGCGCTGACGGCAATGATCCTTGCCGGCACATGCCGTGGCGTCGCGCCCGAACGGATGCGGCTGCGGATGGTCTTTTCCAGCTCCTCCGTCAGGGCCGTACCTTCCTTCATGCGCAGGAAAAGGATGACCCGCTGGTCGCCCTCGATATCCTGCCCCACGGCGATGGCTTCCTCGACCTCTGGCACGGTTTCCACCTGCCGGTAGATTTCGGCCGTGCCGATGCGAACACCACCGGGATTGAGCGTCGTATCCGAACGCCCATGGATGACATAACCGCCGGATGGGCGCATTTCGGCAAAGTCGCCATGCGCCCATATGCCCGGAAACCGGTCGAAATAGGCGGCCCGATACCGTGAACCGTCCTCATCGCCCCAGAATTTGACCGGCATGGACAGATGCGCATTGCGGCAGACGAGTTCGCCGGCAACGCCGCGAACGGAACGGCCCTCGTCATCAAGCGTGTCGATATCCATGCCGAGCATCGCGCCCTGCAATTCGCCGCGATGCACGGGCTGCAACGGATTACCGCCGAGGAAACAGGCGCAGATATCCGTGCCGCCGGAGATGGAGGCGAGATGCACGTCGGCCTTCCAGTCGCGATAGATATAATCGAAGGATTGCGGGATGAGCGGCGAGCCGGTGGAGAGAATTGTCCTCAGCGACGAAAGATCGTGGCTTTCGCGCGGCTTCAGCCCGGCCTTCAGGCAGGCGTCGATAAACTTCGCCGACGTGCCGAAAGTGGCGATCCGTTCGGCGTCGATGAGATCGATCAGCCGCGCGGGGTTGGGATAACCGGGATTGCCGTCATAGGTGACGAGCGTTGCGCCGAGCGCCAGACCGGAAACCTGCCAGTTCCACATCATCCAGCCGCAGGTGGTGAAATAGAAGAAGCGCTCCCCTTCCTGAATATCGCATTGCAGTTTCAGCTCCTTCATGTGCTGAAGAAGCAGACCGCCGCCGGAATGGGTGATGCATTTCGGCTTGCCTGTCGTGCCGGAGGAATAAAGGATCGCCAGCGGCGCCTTGACGGGCAGACGGTTGAAGGCAATCTCGCCCGCCGCATAGGGCGCGACGAAATCCGTAAGCGTCACACAGCCGAGATCGGCAAGGCTTTCGGGAACGGCATCGCAGATCAGCACGATCTTTTCAGGAGCCGCACTTTCCGCCACGGCGCGGATGGTCGGGCCGACATCGATGCGTTTGCCGGCATAACCATATTCCGGCACGGCGATGAGGATTTTCGGGCCGATCTGCGACAGGCGGTCGGAAGCTCCCGCCGGGCCGAAATCCGGCGAACAGGAGGACCAGATCGCCCCGATGGCGCTGACAGCCAGATAGCTGACGATCGCCTCGATATCATGGGTGACGATGGCCCCGACGCGATCGCCTTCCTTCACGCCGGCATGGGTAAGCGCCTGCACCATACGAGACACTTCCTCGTAAAGCTCTCTGCGGCTTATCTCGCGCCGTGTGCCGTCGTCGCGATGGGCGATGATGGCCAGCCGTTCATCCGCATCGCGCAGCAGGTTTTCGGCATAATTGAGCCTCGCGCCCGGATAGAACTCGGCCTCCCTTATCGTCGCGCCCGGTTTGAACGCGGTTTCGCCGCGCGTGCCGATAATGCCGAGTTCATCCCACAGCGCATTGTAAAATTCATCCGGCGCGTCGATGGACCAGCGCAACAGGCCGGCATAGTCATCGGCGGCCACCCCGTGCAGTTTTGCCGTTTTCGTCGCGAAGGCGAAAAGCGCCGAACGCTCCACCCTCTTCTCCGGTGGCACCCATAAGATGTCGGATGGCGCGGCGTCCGTCATGCTTCGCCCCCGCGCAGCATTTCGACGATGGCGGAAAAATCACGTCCGCCGCCGCCTTCGCCGACAAAGTTCTCATAAAGCGTCGATGCCGCTGCGCCGAGCGGGGTGGAGGCTCCGGCTCCACTCGCGGCCTCCTGCGAAAGCTTCAGATCTTTCAGCATCAGGGCCGCCGCAAATCCGGGCTGGTAATCCTTGTTGGCGGGCGATGTCGGCACCGGCCCCGGCACCGGGCAATAGGTGGTGAGCGACCAGCATTGCCCGGAAGAGGTGGAGGCGACATCGAACAGCGCCTGATGCGAAAGGCCGAGTTTTTCGCCAAGCACGAAAGCTTCGGAAACGGCGATCATGGAAATGCCGAGGATCATGTTGTTGCAGATTTTCGCCGCCTGGCCGTTGCCGCCCTTGCCGCAATGCACGATCCTCTTGCCCATCGCCTCCAGCACCGGCTTTGCCGCAGAGAAAGCCGCAGCCTCGCCGCCGCACATGAAGGTCAAAGTGCCCGCCGCCGCCCCACCCGTGCCGCCGGAAACGGGTGCATCGACCGAGGGGCAGTGGGCGGAAGCGGCCAACTCATGCGCCTTCAGCGCGCTATCCATATCCACCGTCGAGCAATCGATAAGGAGCGTGCCGGCAGGGATTTTCCGAACCAGATCGCCATAGACGGAAACGACATGTTCGCCCTTCGGCAGCATGGTGATGATCACCTCGGCAGCTTCGATGGCCTCTGCGGAACCCGCAGCAACGGGAATGCCCGCCTCTCTCGCCGCCGCGCGGCAGGCTTCGGAAAGATCGTAACCCTGAACGGCATATCCGGCCTTGACGAGATTGGCGGCCATGGGCAGGCCCATATGTCCCAGCCCGATAAAAGCGACGGTCTTCATGGAAGCGCTCCTTTCAGCGATTATCCGCAAGGATCATGTCGGCGGCCTTTTCGGCAATCATGATCGTCGGCGAATTGGTATTTCCGGATGTGATGCGTGGCATCACCGATGCGTCGGCGACGCGCAGCCCGGCGAGCCGGCGGAATTTCAGCCTGTTATCGACAACGCTTTCCACATCCGACCCCATGCGCAGCGTGCCGACAGGGTGGAAGATGGTGGTGCCGATATCGCCCGCCGCCCTGGCGAGATCATTGTCGTTTTCGAAGGAGGGACCCGGCTTGTATTCCTGTGGCTTGAACCGGGCAAAGGCCGGCTGGGCGACGATGCGGCGCGTCAGCCGCATGGAATCGATGGCCACCTGGCGGTCGCCTTCCGTGGAAAGATAGTTCGGGCGGATTTCCGGCTGCATGGCGAAATCCGGTCCTTTCACATGCACTGAGCCCCGGCTTTCCGGCCGCAGATTGCAGACACTTGCGGTAATGGCCGGAAAAGTGTGAACCGGATCGCCGAACTTGTCGAGAGAAACCGGCTGGACATGATATTCCAGATCGGCGGTTTCTTTTTCCGGCGAAGAACGGGTGAAGACACCGAGCTGGCTCGGCGCCATCGACATCGGCCCGGAGCGGGTCAGCGCATATTCAAGGCCGATCCTCGCCTTGCCGAACAGGGTGGAAGCCCTTTCATTCAGCGTCAGAACACCGGAGACCTTGTAGACCATGCGCAGTTGCAGATGGTCCTGCAGGTTTTCGCCCACACCCTGAACCTCCGCCACCGTATCGATACCGGCCGCCTGAAGCACATCGCCACGGCCGACGCCGGAAAGCTCCAGAACATGCGGCGAACCGATGGCGCCGGCAGACAGCACCGTCTCGCGCCGCGCCCGCATCTTTTTCAAGACGCCGTCATGGTGGAATTCGACACCCGTAACGCGGCCTTCTTCGATGACAAGCCGCTTGACGTGAGCCTTGGTCAGAACCGTCAGGTTCTTGCGGCCAAGCGCCGGTTTCAGGAAGGCTTTCGCCGTGTTCCAGCGCCAGCCGGCCCGCTGGTTGACATCGAAATAACCGGCGCCCTCATTGTCGCCCCGGTTGAAATCATCGGTCGCGGGAATGCCGGCCTCGCCCGCCGCCTTCTGGAAGGCATCCAGCACATCCCAGCGCACACGGGCCTTTTCCACGCGCCATTCGCCGCCGGCGGAATGCATCTCGCTCTTGCCGCGATAAAAATCCTCCGACTTCAGGAAATAGGGCAGGATATCGTTCCACCCCCAGCCCTCGCAGCCGAGCTGCCGCCACATATCGTAATCGCGCGCCTGGCCGCGCATATAGATCATGCCATTGATGGAGGAGCAGCCGCCCAGCACCTTGCCGCGCGGATAGATCAGCGAACGGCCGTTAAGGCCCGGTTCTTCCGCTGTCTTGAAACACCAGTCGGTGCGCGGGTTGTTGATGCAATAGAGATAACCGACCGGAATATGGATCCAGTGGTAATTATCGTTGCCCCCCGCTTCCAGAAGCAGCACCCGGTTGTTCGGATCTTTCGAAAGGCGGTTGGCGAGAACGCATCCGGCACTCCCCGCTCCGATGACGATATAGTCATATTCGCCCATGCTCTTCTCCATACGCCGCCCTTGCCGCGTCGTCCCGGACGCGGGGGGAGGCCTTGCCTGTGTTTTCAAAAATATCTAGCCGCGGTGCTGGAAGCCGAGTTTTCTCCCGAGCCGCGACGCGTAAAATTCACCGATCAGACCGCGCCGGAACACCAGAACACAGGCCATGAACACGAGGCCGGTGATGATGGTGACCGGGAAATCCGATGTCGCGAGATAGTTCTGCAAAGTGACCACGAGGCCCGCACCAAAAATCGGGCCGATCATGGTGCCGATGCCACCGAGCAGCGTCATCAGGATCACTTCGCCCGACATCTGCCAGGTCACATCGGTCAGCGTGGCGAACTGGAAGACCAGCGCCTTCAGACCGCCCGCAAGCCCGGCAAGCGCCGCCGACATGACGAAGGCGCCGAGCTTGTAACGCTGCACGCTGTAACCCAGCGAAATGGCGCGCTGCTCGTTTTCGCGGATGGATTTCAGGATCATGCCGAAGGGCGAGTTGACGAAGCGCCAGATGACCAACAGCGCCAGAACAAAGGCCGCCAGCACCGTGTAATAGATGTTGAGTGGCGCGTTGAGATCGAGAAGGCCGAAGAGATGGCCGCGCGGCACGCCCTGCAACCCGTCCTCGCCATGGGTAAACGGCGCCTGAAGGCAGAAGAAATAAAACATCTGCGACAGCGCCAGCGTGATCATGGCGAAATAGATGCCCTGACGGCGGATGGCGACAAAACCGATGACGAGCCCGAGAAGGGCCGCCCCCGCCATGCCGATGACAAGGCCGATCTCCGGCGTCACGCCCCATTCCTTCACCGAATAGGCGGTGAAATAGGCGGCCCCGCCAAAAAACGCCGCATGGCCGAAGGACAGCAGTCCCGTGTAACCGATCAGCAGATTGAAGGCACAGGCAAACAGCGCAAAGCACAGGAGCTTCATCAGAAAGATCGGGTAAACGAACATCGGCGCAGCGATGAGCACGGCGAGCCCCGCCAGAATGAGCACGGTCTTGATGGTTCCGGCAGTCGTCGAAACTTCCGTCTGCGGCATTGCTCCAGCGGTGGGGCTATGGGTGGCTTTGGACATATCAGGCGTCCTTTCCGAAAAGTCCGGCGGGGCGGATGAGCAGCACAAAGGCCATGATGACGAAGATGACGATGTTGGAGGCCTCAGGGTAGAACACCTTGGTGAGGCCTTCAGCGACGCCCAGCATGTAACCGGTGACGATGGCCCCCATGATTGATCCCATGCCGCCGACCACGACCACGGCAAAGACGACGATGATGAGGTTGGTGCCCATCAACGGCGAGACCTGATAGATCGGCGCGGCGAGAACCCCGGTGAAACCGGCAAGGCCGGCACCCAGCGCGTAGGTCAGCGTCAGGAGAACAGGCACGTTGATGCCGAAGGCCTGCACTAGCGTCGGGTTTTCGGTGGCAGCGCGCAGATAGGAGCCGAGACGCGTCTTTTCGATCAACGCCCAGGTGGCAAGGCAGGCAACCAGCGAAATGACGACAACAAAGGCGCGATAATTCGGCAGGAACATGAAGCCGAGATTGGTGCCGCCGGCAAGCTCGCGCGGCACCGAATAGGGCTGGCCGGCAGCGCCGTAAAGCCAGCGGAACGTGCCTTCCACCACAAGCGCCAGGCCGAAGGTGAAAAGCAGCCCGTAAAGCGGATCAAGATCATAAAGCCGCGACAGCAGGAAGCGTTCGACGATCGCCCCGAACAGCGCGACGACGAGCGGCGTGACGACAAGCGCCATCCAGAAATTGATGCCGAAATATTGCAGGCCGAGGAAAGCGACGAAAGCGCCGAGCATATATTGCGCCCCATGCGCGAAATTGATGACGCGCAGCAGGCCGAAAATGACGGCAAGGCCGAGCGACAGCAGCGCATAAAACGACCCGTTGATGAGGCCGATCAGCAATTGCCCGAGCAGGGCCTGAATTGGAACGCCGAAGATCATCGTCATCGTTAAACCCCCAGCACCTTGTTGAGTTCGCCCATGCGGCCGGAAAGTTCGCTGACCGGAAAATTGCCGACCATCTGGCCGTGATCCATCAGGTAGAAGCGGTCGGCGATGCGGCTTGCAAACCGGAAATTCTGTTCGACCAGAACAATGGTCATGCCACGGCTCTTCAGCTTCTGCAGCACTTCGCCGATGCGTTGCACGATAACCGGGGCGAGCCCCTCGGTCGGTTCGTCAAGCAGCAGCACCTTCACGCCGGTGCGCAGGATGCGCGCCATGGCAAGCATCTGCTGCTCGCCGCCGGAAAGCTTCGTGCCGGGACTGGTGCGGCGTTCGTGAAGATTGGGAAACAGCTCGTAGATTTCATCGAGCGTCATGCCGCCGGATGCAACCACGGGCGGCAGCTTCAGGTTTTCCTCGACGCTCAGCGTCGCGAAGATGCCGCGCTCTTCCGGCACGAAACCGATGCCGTATTTCGCCGTGCGATGCAGCGGCACCGGCATCATATCCTTGCCGCCCAGCTTGATCACACCCTTGCGGTTGCGGATGATGCCCATGATGGTGCGCAGCGTCGTGGTCTTGCCCACGCCGTTACGGCCGAGAATGGTGATGGTTTCCCCCTCGCCGACGGTCAGATCGACGCCGTGCAGGGCCTGGCTTTCGCCGTACCAGGATTTCAGGTTGGAGACTTCGAGCATTGCCGCCATATCAAGCCTCCTCCGTGCCCATATAGGCCGTGCGCACACGCGGATCGGCGGAAACGGCGGCATAATCGCCCTCCGCCAGAATTTCACCGCGCTGCAGCACCGTGACGTGGTGGCAGATATCGGCCACGACTTTCAGATTATGTTCGACCATCAGCACCGCGCGTGTCTTTGCCACCTCGCGGATAAGCTCGGCGACGTGGGAGACATCTTCCCCGCCCATGCCGGCCATCGGCTCATCCAGCAGCAGAACCTTCGGATCGAGCGCCAGCGTGGTGGCGATTTCGAGAACCCGCTTGCGGCCGTAGGAAAGATCGGCCGCAAGCGCATGTTTTTCCCGTGTCAGGCCAACCGTCGCGATCAGCTCCTCGGCGCGGGCATTCAGCCTGTCGAGCGAGGAGAGCGGCAGCCAGAATTGCGTTGCGAGGCCATTCGGCCGCTGCAACGCTACCCGCACATTTTCCAGAACCGTCAGATGCGGAAACACCGCCGATATCTGGAAAGACCTGACGAGGCCGAGACGCGCCACCTTGTCCGGCGGCGTCCTTGTTATGTCCGTTCCCATGAAGGTGATCGCCCCGCCTGTCGGCTGGAGAAACTTGGTCAACAGGTTGAAGACCGTAGTCTTGCCGGCGCCGTTTGGGCCGATCAGCGCATGAACGCGGGCATGGTGGACGTCGAGATCGACGTTTTTCACGGCCGCGAATGCGCCGAAGGTCTTGGTGAGACCGCGCGCCGAAAGAACGACACGGGGTTCCGCCTGCCCGGCAAGGGCGGGAGCGATCGTCATGACTTTCCCCTTTTTTCAGTTTCTTATTGCGTCACCAGCGGGCAGCCGCTTTTTGCGGGGTCCATGAAGGCTTCCTTGCCGGGGATGGTGGCGAGAACCTTGTAATAATCCCACGGCTGCTTGCTCTCATCCGGCTTCTTCACTTCCATGAGATACATGTCGTGGATCATGCGGCCGTTAGCGGCCACATGGCCGTCCTTGGAGAAGACGTCGTTGACGGGCATTTCCTTCATGGCCTTGGCGACGGCATCGGCATCGTCGGTGCCGGCCTTTTCGATGGCCTTCAGATAGTGCAGCACGGCGGAATAGGTGCCGGCATGCACCATGTTCGGCATGGCGCCGGTGCGTTCCTTGAAGCGTTCGCCGAACTTGCGCGATTCATCGTCGCGGTCCCAGTAAAAACCTTCCGTCAGCGTCAGGCCTTGAGCCGCCTCAAGGCCGAGGCCGTGGACTTCGGCGAGCGTGAAGAGAAGCGCCGCAAGCCGCTGGCCGCCGGCGACGATGCCGAATTCGGCCGCCTGCTTGATGGCGTTGGAGGTATCGAGACCGGCATTGGCAAGACCGATGACCTTCGCGCCCGAAGACTGCGCCTGCAGCAGGAAGGAGGAATAATCCGTCGTGGCGAGCGGATGGCGCACGGAACCCAGAACCTTACCGCCATTGGCCTTGACGAAATTGGCGGTGTTTTCTTCCAGCGAATAACCGAAGGCATAATCGGCGGTCAGGAAGAACCAGCTGTCGCCACCCTGCTTGACGAGCGCGCCGCCGGTGCCGACCGCCAGCGAATAGGTGTCATAGGCCCAGTGGAAACCATAGGGGCTGCACTGCTTGCCGGTCAGTTCGGTGGTTGCCGCACCGGTATTGATGGTGATCTTCTTTTTGTCCTTCGACAGCGCCTGCACGGCAAGGCCCACCGACGACGAGGTCAATTCCATGATCGAATCGACCTGTTCGGTGTCATACCATTGCCGGGCGATGTTGGAGGCGACATCCGCCTTGTTCTGGTGGTCGGCGGTCACAACTTCCACCGGCGCGTCCAGCACCTTGCCGCCAAAATCCTCGACCGCCATCTTCGCGGCTTCATAAGAGTATTTGCCGCCGAAATTGGCGTAGACGCCCGACTGGTCGTTCAGAATGCCGATCTTGACCTTGCCGTCCGAAATCTCGGCGGCATAAGCGGCGGTGCCGGCGGCCAGTGCCATGGCCGTGGATAAAACGATACTCTTGCGCATGACTTCTCCTCCCAGAGATGATTGCGAGCCTCAGATTGTCTGTGCAGGGGTGAACGAAACCCCGTAGCGGGCTTCTTCATCCTTGCAGCGAAACGGTCACGCCGCCCTCCTCAAAGCGGCGCATCCTGAGCCTAGACTTCTCGAATTCGGCCGTTGACACAAGAGCGGGGCATCATCAAATTGCGAACAGGAACTGTTCATTTTTGAACAGAACTCGTGATGGAGACGGAAATGGCCACGCCTTTTACCTGGGACGACCTGCAATATTTCCTGGCCGTGGCCCGCACGGGACAACTTTCATCTGCGGCGAGAAGCCTGCGCACCAGCCACGCCACCGTCTCCCGCCATATCGACCGGCTGGAATTCTCGCTTAAAACCAAGCTGTTCGAGCGCAACCCGCGCGGTTACGAACTGACGACGGTGGGACGGCGGCTGGTCGATACCGTCGAGCGCATAGAAGCGGAAGCCGAAAGGTTGCAATCGGATATTTCCGAAAGCGGCAGCCTGCTGCGCGGCGTGGTGCGCTTAAGCGCCCCTGAAGGTTTTTCCAATTTTTTCTTCGTAGAAAGGCTGAAAGACTTCGCCGTCACCCATCCCCACATCATGGTGGAGATGGTGACGATCCAGCAAATCATGGCGCTGTCCAAAAAGGAGGCGGATGTGGCGGTAACGCTCGATCCGCCAAAGGCCGGTCCCTACATCAATGAACAGATCATCGATTACACGCTGCATATCTATGCCTCGCGTTCCTATCTCGCCGGGCGGCCGAAAATCGTAAAGCGCGAGGACCTGCTCGACCACTTCTTCATCGGCTACGTACAGGACCTGATCTTCTCACCGGGCCTCGATTATATGCGTGACGTGCTGCCGGGTCTGCGGCCGAGTTTCCAGTCCTCAAGCATTTTTGCGCAGCTGACCGCAACGCTGAGCGGCAGGGGGCTGTGCATCTTGCCGAATTTCATCGCCGCCCGCTTTCCGGATCTGCAAATGGTGCTTCCCGGTGAAGTGGAGCTGCGGCGAGGCTATTGGCTGACGAGCCACCAGGACCTTGCCAACGTGCCGCGGGTGCGCTCGCTCATGGATTTCATTCTCACCACGGCCCGCGCCCACCAAAATCTCTTCGTTCTCGACCGAAAGACGACCGCCTGAGCGGCATCGTTCACATTTCGGCGACACCGTGTTTACGGGTGGCCGATTGGAGGATGCGCCCGGTTGCCTATATGAATGACAACAACGAAGCCGGTTTGTGAAAGCCGGCATCCTCCGACATCTGGAAGGTCATCATGAAAAAGATCGGATTCCTGTCCTTCGGCCACTGGACACCCTCACCCCAGTCGCAGACCCGCTCGGCTGCGGACACGCTGCTGCAATCGATAGACCTCGCCGTGGCCGCGGAAGAACTGGGCGCCGATGGCGCCTATTTCCGCGTGCACCATTTCGCCCGCCAGCTTGCTTCGCCCTTTCCGCTTTTGGCCGCCATCGGCGCCAGAACGAAAAAGATCGAGATCGGCACCGGCGTCATCGACATGCGTTATGAAAACCCGTTTTACATGGCGGAGGATGCCGGTTCGGCCGACCTCATCGCCGGTGGACGCCTGCAACTCGGCATCAGCCGTGGTTCACCGGAACAGGTGATCGATGGCTGGCGTTATTTCGGCTTCCGCCCGGCCGAGGGCGAGAGCGAAGAAGACATGGCGCGGCAACATACCGAGGTCTTCCTGGAGCTTCTGAAGGGCGAAGGTTTCGCCCAGCCGAACCCGAGACCGATGTTCCCGAACCCGCCCGGCCTTTTGCGCCTGGAACCCCATTCCGAAGGGCTGCGTGAGCGCATCTGGTGGGGTTCGAGCTCCAATGCGACGGCGGTGTGGGCGGCAAAGCTTGGCATGAACCTGCAAAGCTCCACCCTGAAGACGGATGAAACGGGCGAGCCTTTCCATGTCCAGCAGGCGCAGCAGATCCGTATCTTCCGGGAAGCCTGGAAGGAAGCCGGACATGCCCGCGAGCCGCGTGTATCCGTCAGCCGCAGCATCTTCGCCCTCGTCAGCGACCGTGACCGGGCCTATTTCGGTTACGGCAATGAAGGCGATGACAAGATCGGCTATATCGACGACAAGACGCGTGCGATCTTCGGGCGCAGCTATGCCGCCGAGCCTGAAGCGCTGATCGAACAGCTGAAAGCCGATGAAGCCATTGCCGAGGCCGACACGCTGCTCCTGACCGTGCCGAACCAGCTGGGTGTCGACTACAACGCCCATGTGATCGAGACGATCCTGAAGCAGGTGGCGCCGGCTCTCGGCTGGCGCTAACGGCTGGTCCTGAAAATGAGCAAGGCGGCGCAGTCTCTGCGCCGCCTTTTTTATTTCACCGCCTTGCCATAACGGGCAAAGCTTTCCGCCAGCGGCGTCGTGCTGGCACCGGGCTGCTCCGGCCTCCTGTAAACGCCATCCCGGACATGGATCGGCTCTTCGAAATGATCCTTGATCCACGGAATATATTCGAGAATGGTCGAAGCCGGATGCCAGTAGCTCAGATGCACATGCACCTGGCTCATCTCACCCGCATGCGGCACCACCGGCAGGCGATGGGCGAGTGCGAGATCAGCCACCTGAATATATTCGGTGATGCCGCCAAGCCGGGTCACATCCGGCTGGACATAAGCCACCGCGCCGGCATCGATGAATGAGCGGAACGCATCCACCGTATAAAGCTGCTCACCCAATGCAATGGGAATGGATGTATTGCGCGCCAGCCGGGCGTGGCTGGTGACGTCGTCATACCACAGCGGTTCCTCGAACCAGTAGATATCCAGATCCTTCGCCGCGGCGCAGAAGCGCTGGCATGTCGGCAGGTCCCACTTGCCATTGCCGTCAATGGCGATGCGGATGGAGGAGCCGACACGCTGGCGGACGGCGGCAAGCCGGGCAATGTCGATATTCGGATCATCATGACCGACCTTGAGCTTCAGGCGGGTGAAGCCATCCTCCTCCACGGCCTTTGCACTGCCGGCCAGCAGGTTTTCCAGCGTAAAGGAAAGCCAGCCAATATCGGTGTTATAGGCTTCCACGCCTGCCGTGCGCGCACCGCCGAGATATTGCCAGAGCGGCACGCCCGCCTTTTTCGCCTTCAAATCCCACAGCGCCACGTCGATGGCGGCAAGCGCCAGATGGGTGATGCCGGCCCGGCCGACCCATTGCAGCGAGGGATAACGGGCGAGCTTCGTCCAGAGCCGTGAATGGTCGGACGCATCCTCACCCAGCAACAGGGGCGCATAACAATCGCTGATGCAGGCGGTGATCAGCCTGTCGGACGGCAGATGCGCGTGGGTGCCGGTGAAACCATAACCCTCAATGCCGTCACTCGTCGTGATTTTTGCCCCGACGACGCCCCAGTGGGTGATGCTGTGGGTGGAATCGGAAATCGACTCCGACGTGAGCGGCAGATGCAGGATGAAAGGTTCGACAGCGGTAATTTTCATGATCGGTCATTCCTCGATGCTTGGACGCTTCTGGGGAGGAAAGGCGGAAGTCCCTTTTCTGAGCGGCGCTTCGCCGACTGGCGGGTGAAGTCGCGTCATTGTCCCGCGCCCAATGGTTGCGGGAACTGAAACGTCAGGGGATCGCCGGACCGCCCTCCTCCGGCAGCCGGCTTCCGATGACAGATAGAGCTAACGGAAAAACGGATTTTGTAAAATAAAAAATTTTTTATTTTTAATATTTGATTGTTGCCTGTCTTCCGAAGCTGGGCAATGATGCGGCCATGAACACACTCGTCAAAGTCACGCTCGCCGAACAGGCGCACCGGGAACTGCGCGCCCGCATCGTCAGCGGCAGATTGCGCGGCGGCGAAAGGCTGCTGCCCAACGAGCTTGCCGCCGATCTGGGCATCAGCCCCACCCCGGTCAAGGAAGCCTGCGTGAAACTCGAGGCCGACGGGCTGGTGGTCAATTCCTCAAGGCGCGGCATGGTGGTGCGTGATTTCACGGTGGAGGATGTGGAAGAGCTCTACGCCGCCAGAATGCTGCTTGAAAAAGGCGCCGTCGAAGTGGCGTTCGATGCCGGGCAACTGGACGGGACGCTGCATGCGCAGCTGCTGGAAAGCCTTGCCAAACATCGCGAATTCGCCAAAGGCCCGACGCTCGACGAATTGTCGAAAGCGCTTTTTTACGACCGCAGCTTTCACACGACACTGGTTTCAGCGGCCCGCATTCCGGTCATTTCCGGTTCGCATGAGCGTATCCTCGACCAGACCCATACGGTTTTCGTATCGATTCTGGGTGATTACGCCCGTTCGGTGGAAGAGCACCAGAATATTGCCGACGCCATCGCCGCCGGCAGCAAGGCCCAGATCGTCGATGCCCTGTGGCGGCATCTCGAGCGCAGCCGCCAGAACACGCTGCGTCAAGTCCGGCTGCTCAAAGAAGCCGGTGCCTGATCCATTCAGAAAGCAGGGGAGGAACTGACATGCGCGAAAACCCGAGCGCCGTAAGTCCGGCGGGGCGAACCACAACTGGCTCGTTCCAGACGGAGATTTCGCATCGATGACAGACCGCCTTTCCGCTGCCGCCCTTCCCCACCTGCCACAATCCGTTGCAAGGCCCGCCTATGACCGCCGGACCGTAACGCCCGGCATCGTTCACCTCGGGGTCGGGGCCTTTCACCGGGCGCATCAGGCGGTTTTCATCGACGATTGCCTCAATCGCGGTGAGACGCAATGGGGCATCGTCGCCGCATCGCTGCGCAGCCCGGAGACGCGCGACGCCATCGAGCCACAGGACAATCTCTACACATTCTGCCTGCGTGACGGAAAGAGGGAGCGCCTGCGCATCATCGGCTCCATCATGGAAACCATCGTCGCACCGGAAAATCCCGAACGGCTTGTGGACAGGATGTCCGATCCGCGCGTTCTCATCGTTACCCTGACCGTGACGGAGAAGGGTTATGTCACCAATCTCGCCTCCCGCAGCCTGCTGCGCGATCACCCCGATATCGTCCACGATCTTGAAAATCCGGACCGGCCACGCTCGATCTTCGGTTTCATTCTGGCTGCCACACGGCGCAGGCGCAAGGAAGGCTCCCTGCCGCTAACGCTTCTTTCCTGCGACAACCTGCCCGCCAACGGACATGTGTTGCGAAAGCTGCTGCTGGAGTTCGCCGCACTTGCCGATCCCGAACTGGCCCCGTTCATCGAAGCCAATATTGCCTGCCCCTGCTCCATGGTGGACCGCATCGTTCCCGCAACCACCGACGCGGATCGGGGCACGATATCGGCAGCACTTGGGGTGCGCGATGCCTGGCCGGTGGTGGCGGAGCCCTACTTCCGCTTCGTCATCGAGGACGATTTTCCGCATGGAAGACCGGCGCTCGAGAGATCGGGCGTGGAGTTCGTCAGCAATGTCGAGCCCTATGAACATATGAAGCTCAGAATGCTGAACGGCTCCCACAGCGCCATCGCCGCCATAGGCCAGATCGCCGGCCTTGCGACGGTTGCCGACGCATGGGGCGAAAAACCCGTGCGTGATTTCATCGACGCCTATTGGCGCGAAGTCGACCGGACGCTCGATCCCGCCGTCGACGGCACCGAATTTGCAGCCGGTCTCAGGGAGCGCTTCGCCAACCCCTCCCTGCAACACAAGACGATGCAGATCGCTTCCGATGCCTCGCAGAAGGTGCCGCTGCGTATTCTTGGCCCCTTGCGCGAATTGTTGGAAGAAGAGGCCGCCAGTCGCGCCGTTATTTTTGCCGTCGCTTTATGGATCAGATCCTGCGCAGACCGGGATGAAAAGGATCAGCCGATCACCATACTCGACCCCGCTTTCAAGGAATGGGATGCGCCGGACCAGCTGGCAATGGCGCCGGATGCTGTCGTGGACCGGTTCCTCACCTTCAGGCGCACATTCGGCGATGACCTGCCGGGCAACGAAAACTTCGTGTCGACACTGAAAGCCGCTTATCGCGACATTCGGGAACTTACTGCGCTGGGCGCCATTGAGCGTTTTTTGAAGTCCTGAAAATGAGTGGGCGAGAAACGCTCCATCGTCATGCTCGGGCCTGTCCCGAGCATCTGCGCCGTTCCGATTTACGATACGTGCGTGGATCCTCGGGACAAGCCCGAGGATGACGTCGCGTGTGAGGGAAGTCTGTCAGCAGCCTAAGCCGGGAGGCTTAGCCTGCAACTACAATCCCGCCGCTCAGGCCGTGGCGGCCTGCCGCGCCGCCTTGCGGCGCTCCACGCGGGCGCGGATGGCATCGACATCCGTGATCGGTGTCGCCGCAAAGAGCTGGCGCGTATAGGGGTGCTTCGGATCGGCGAAAAGTTCCTCGCGCGTTCCCTGTTCGACTGCCTCACCCTTGGAAATGACCATCACATCGTCGGCGATGTAACGGACCACCGAGAGATCGTGGCTGACGAAGACATAGGTCAGTTCGAATTCCTCCTGCAGATCCCGGAGCAGGTTCAAGACCTGCGCCTGCACCGAAAGGTCGAGCGCGGAAACCGGCTCGTCCAGCACCAGCAGCGCCGGATTGAGCATCAGCGCGCGCGCAATGGCGATGCGCTGGCGCTGGCCGCCGGAGAACATGTGCGGATAGCGGTTGAAATGTTCAGGACCGAGGCCGACCTTCACCAGCATGGCTTCGGCCCGCTCGCGGCGCTCGGAGGCCGGAATTTTCGTGTTGATGACCAGCGGCTCCATCAGCACGTCACCCACCTTCTGGCGCGGATTGAGGCTGCCATAGGGATTCTGGAACACCATCTGCACCTTGGAGCGCATCTGCGTGTCCGGACGTCGCCTGGCGATATCGACCGGCTGGCCGTCGATCTTCAGCTCGCCGCCGGATGCCGGGTCGATCAGGGCGATGATGCGGGCAAGCGTCGACTTGCCCGAACCGGATTCGCCGACGATGGCGAGCGTCTTGCCACGCTCGACGGCAAAATCGATGCCTTTCAGGGCCTGAACAGTCTTGGCGCCACCGAACAGGCCGCCGGGAACGTGATAATCGCGGGTGATACCCTTGCCTTCGACAACGATACTCATTGAACGCCCTCCTTGCCGAAGAAATCGGAAACCGTGGGCAGGCGGTCGCCGGTGGCGTTTTCCGGCAGGGCCGAAAGCAATGCCTTGGTATAGGGATGCTGCGGGGCTTCAAAGAGGCTCAAGACATCCGCCTCCTCCATCTTGCGGCCCTTATATTGCACCACGACGCGGTCTGCGGTTTCCGCCACCACGCCCATGTCATGGGTGATGAGGATCAGCGCCATGCCGTATTCCGCCTGCAGGTTCATCAGGAGATCGAGGATCTGCTTCTGAATCGTTACATCGAGCGCGGTTGTCGGCTCGTCGGCAATCAGGAGACGCGGTTTGGAGGCGATCGCAATCGCGATCATCACACGCTGGCACTGGCCACCGGACATCTGGTGCGGATAGGCCTTGAGCTTGGCTTCCGGCTCGGGAATGCCGACCGCGCGGAACAGTTCCAGCGCCCGCGCCCGGGCGGCGGAGCCACTCATGCCGAGATTGAGGCGCAGCACCTCCTCGATCTGGAACCCGACCGTGAAGGACGGGTTGAGCGAGGCGACAGGTTCCTGGAAGATCATGGTGATCTCGCGGCCGATCACCCTGCGGCGCTCCTGCGGCGACATGGTCAGCAGGTTCTTGCCGTCGAAGGTCATCTCATCGGCGGTGATCGTCGCCGTATCGGGCAGAAGCCCCATGACGGCGAGCATCGATACCGACTTGCCGGACCCGGATTCGCCGACAATGGCCAAGACTTCGTGCTTGTCGACGGAGACATCGATGCCGTTGACGGCGGTGAAGGCGCCGGTGGCGGTGGCGAATTTAACCGTGAGGTTCTTGATTTTCAGCAGGCTCATCGCTCAGCTCCGCTTCAGTTTGGGATCGAGCGCATCGCGCAGGCCGTCGCCCATCAGGTTGATGGCGAGCACCGAGATCAGGATCGTCAGACCGGGAAGGGTGACAACCCACCAGGCGCGCAGAATGAATTCACGCGCTTCGGCCAGCATCGTTCCCCATTCGGAGGCGGGCGGCTGGGCGCCCATGCCGAGGAAGCCGAGGGCGGCCGCATCGAGGACCGCGGACGAGAAGGACAGCGTTGCCTGAACGATCAGCGGCGCAAGGCAGTTCGGCAGGATGGTCTTGAACATCAGCCGGAAATTGCCAGCGCCGGCCACACGGGCGGCGGTGACATATTCGCGACGCAACTCGCTCATGACAGCAGCACGCGTCAGACGCGCGAAATGCGGCTGGTAAACGATGGCGATGGCGATCATGGCATTGGTGAGCCCCGGCCCGAGGATCGCGACCAGCACCAGCGCCAGAAGCAGCGACGGAAACGCCAGGATGACGTCCATCACGCGCATGATGACGGTATCCACCCAGCCGCCGAAAAAGCCGGCGACGAGGCCGATGACGATGCCGCCGACAAGGGCGATGGAAACAACGACGATGCCGATGAACAGCGAATATTGCGCGCCGTAGATCAGGCGGGACAGCATGTCGCGACCGACGGCATCGGTGCCGAAGAAGAAGCCGGCGCGGCCGCCTTCCTGCCAGACCGGCGGGACGAGCAGCGCATCGCGATATTGCTGTGTCGGATCATGTGGCGCGATCAGCGGCGCGAAAACCGCCACCAGCACCAGGAGAATGAAGACGGCAAGGCCGATGACGGCACCGCGGTTCTGACGGAAGTAGAACCAGAAATCGGCGAGCATCCGGCGGCGGATGGCGGCGTCCGAAAGGCGGACGCCGGGGGTGGTGGTCACATCGCTCATTTGTGACGGATCCTCGGATTGATGAGGCCATAGGTCAGATCGACAAGCAGGTTGACGACCATTACCAGACCCGCGATCAGCAGCAGGCCGCTCTGCACGACCGGATAGTCGCGGCGCGAGATGGAATCGATCATCCACTTGCCGATGCCCGGCCAGGAAAAGATGGTTTCGGTCAGGATGGCACCCGCCATCAGCACGCCGATCTGCAGGCCGATGGTGGTGATGACCGGGATCATGGCGTTGCGCAGCGCGTGTACGCCGACGACGCGGGAGGCCGACATGCCTTTTGCCCGTGCCGTGCGCACATAATCCTCACCCAGGACTTCCAGCATGGCCGAGCGCGTCTGGCGCGCGATGACGGCAAGCGGAATGGTGGCAAGCACCACCGACGGCAGGATGAGATGCGACAGGGCCGAGACGAAAGCGCCCTTCTGCCCCGAAATCAGGCTGTCGATCAGCATGAAACCGGTGACGGAGGGGAAGAAATACATCAGCGAGATGCGTCCCGACACCGGCGTCCACTGCAGGATGCCGGAGAACATGATGATCAGCAGCAGGCCCCACCAGAAGATTGGCATGGAGAAACCCACCAGCGCCGTCGTCATGGAAATCTGGTCGAACCACGAGCCACGGCGGATGGCGGCGATGACGCCGACCGGCACGCCGATCAGGGTGGCGATGATGATGGCAACAAGACCAAGCTCGACCGTCGCGGGGAAGAGCGACAGGAACTCGGTCAGAACAGGTTTCTTGGTGACCAGCGAATTGCCGAGATCGCCCTGAAGCAGCCGTCCGAGGAAATGAAGATATTGCTGCCAGACAGGCTGGGCAAAGCCGAGCTGTTCGGCAAGCTGCGCATGCCTTTCAGGCGATATGCCGCGTTCACCCGCCATCAGCAGCACGGGATCGCCCGGCAGGACGCGCACGAAGGCGAAGGCGACAATGGTGATCCCGAGGAATGTCGGAACGAGATAAAGAAGTTTGCCGAGAATGAACCGGATCATGGTTTTTTCCTGAAAAGACGCGCGGAAGAACAGGGTTCTTCCGCGCGTCCGGTTGTTCGGGATTACTCCGCGATGTCGACGTTTTCGAAGGTGAAGTCGCCAAGCGGGCTCATGGTGAAGCCGGAAACCTTGGCGGACATCGGAACGAACTGGGTGGAGTGCGCAAGCGTCGCCCACGGAGCCTGTTCCTTGAAGATCACCTGCGCCTGCTCATAAAGCTTGGTGCGCTCGGCAACATCAGTGGTCTGCTTTGCCTTGGAAAGCAGCTCGGAGAACTCCTTGTTGCACCATTGCGCACGGTTCGCACCGCCTTCGCCGGTTGCGGCGCAGGAGAGCAGAACGCCCATGAAGTTGTCCGGGTCACCGTTGTCGCCGGTCCAGCCGAGGATGACGGCGCCGTCGCGGTTCACTTCGGTCGACTTCTTGAGGTACTCACCCCACTCGAAGGAGACGATCTCGGCCTTGACGCCAACCTTGGCGAAATCCGACTGGATCAGCTCGGCCGTGCGGCGTGCGTTCGGCATGTAGGGACGCTGAACCGGCATCGCCCAGATCTTCATCGACAGATCCTTGACGCCAGCGGCTTCGAGAGCCTTCTTGGCGGCTTCCGGATCGTACGGATCGTCCTTGATGCTGTCGTTATAGGACCACATGGTCGGCGGGATCGGGTTCTTGGCAACCTGGCCGGCGCCCTGGAACACGGCGTCGATGATCGCCTGCTTGTTCATCGCCATGTTCAGCGCCTTGCGGACTTCCGGCTTGTCGAAAGGCGCAACGGTCGTGTTGTAGGCGAAGTAGGCGACGTTCAGACCCGGCTGCTCATCGAGCTTGAGGTTGGAATCGGCGCGGATGGCGGCAAGGTCAGCCGGGGCCGGGTAAGGCATCAGGTGGCATTCGCCGGCCTTCAGCTTCTGCAGGCGCACGGCGGCGTCAGGCGTGATCGCGAAGATCAGGTCGTCGATCTTCGGCGCTTCGCCCCAGTAGTCGGCGTTCTTCTGGTAGCGGATGACCGCGTCCTTCTGATAGGCGACGAACTTGAACGGACCCGTACCGATCGGCAGGTTGTTGAAGTCTTCCTTGGTGCCGGCCTTATCAAGCGTATCGGCATATTCCTTCGATACGATCGATGCGAAAGGCATGGCGATGTTGGCGAGGAACGGCGCTTCCGGGCGCGTCAGCACGAACTTGACGGTGTAATCGTCGACCTTGACGATTTCCTTGATCAGCGACGGCATTTCCATGGAATTGTAATATTCGTAGGTGATGCCTGCGATATACTGGTTCCACGGGTTTTTCGCGTCGCCCTGGCGGTTGTAGCTGAAGATCACGTCATCGGCGTTGAAATCGCGGCTCGGCGTGAACTTCTCGTTGGAGTGCCACTTCACACCCTTGCGCAGGTGGAACGTGTATTCGAGGCCATCGCTCGAAACATCCCATTTCTCGGCAAGGCCCGGCTCAACTTCGGTCGTGCCCTTCTTGAACTCGGTCAGACGGTTGTAGACCGGATGCGCGGAAGCGTCGAAGGTGCCGCCGGCGGTGTAGGGCGACGGATCGAAGCCTTCCGGCGATGCCTCGGAGCAATAAACGAAGGTCTTCGCCATGGCAGGCATGGCGGAAGTGATCGCAATCGCAGAGGCGATAAGCAAACTGCGGGTCAGCGTTTTCATCTGGTGGTCCTTTCCCTCTTTTTCTGAGTTCCTGCGGCCCCGTTCGGGGGCCTACCTCTTCTGGTCAGCGGCGACGCGCAACCCGTGTCGCCGTTCGGTCCTTTGCCTCCCGACCAATTACCCGGCGACCGGCTGAAACAGCCGGTCGAGGTTCGTTTCCGGCGGGCAGAACCAGCGCGGTCCCGCCTCCGTCATATATACGATATCTTCGAGACGGACGCCGCATTCGCCATAAACGCACAGCATCGGCTCGATGGAAAAGCACATGCCCGGTTGAAGAGCCGTGGCATTTCCAGCAACGATATAGGGTTCTTCGTGAATATCCAGCCCAAGCCCGTGGCCTGTGCGATGCGGCAGGCCGGGAAGCTGGTAATCCGGGCCGAAACCGGCCGCTTTCAGGCTGTCGCGCGCGGCCCTGTCCACATCGGAACAGGCAGCGCCGATACGGGCCGCCGCGAAGGCCGCCGCCTGCGCGTCGCGCTCGGCGTTCCAGAGGAAACGCTGACGCTCTGTCGGTTTGCCGAAGACATAGGTTCGGGTGATATCGGAACGATAGCCGTGAAGAATGGCGCCGAGATCGACCAGCACCATATCGCCTTCGTTCAGCGTCTGCGCATAGGGCACGCCGTGCGGATAGGCCGTCGCCTCGCCGAACTGCACCGCCACGAAAAGCGGCTTCAGGCCAAGCGCGATATGGGCGGCGTTGACGAAATCCGCCACTTCAGTGGTGGAAATGCCCGGACGCAGCCCTTCGAACACCGCCTTCTGCACGCCATAGCTTGCATCCATCGCCGTCTGGATAAGGGCGATTTCAGCGGCGGACTTGACCTGCCGCTGGGCAACGATCAGCGGCTGGGCGGAAATGATCCGCCCTTCCAGACGCTGCATCAGGGCCGATGCGAAAACGAAGGGCGTTGCGGGATCGATGGCGACAAGATGACCGGGACAGGCAAGAGAGCCGATACGTCCCGCCATCAGATCGAAAGGACTTTCATCCTCTTCCCAGACAGCAACCTCGCCCGGAATACGGATCAGGGTCTGGAGTTTCGGCTCTTCAAAAGTCGGGCTGATATAGACCGGCGCGCCTTCGGCCGGCACCAGGGCGCCATGAATGCGCTCCGAAAGGCCGAGCGACAGGCCGGTATAATAGGTCAGCGACGATGATGCATCGAGCCAGACCGCCTTCACATTCTGCTGGATCATCCGCGCCTGAAGTCCGCGCAGCCGCAAACTGAATTCGTCTTCAGCGATCGATGAAACCGCGATCGGCTGAAACCGCTTCAGCGCCTCTTGAAAGTCTGCCATTCTCTCCCCGCCGCTTTCGGGCGCACAGGCACAACGTGCCGGCAACCTCCCAAGCGTTCTTTTGCCCATGCTTAACCACAGGCCGGAGGCTAAGCAATGGGCCTGCACCTTCCACCGCCACAAAACTGTGCATATTTATCTAGACATAACGAAATCGTGATCGACGCGCGTCCGATTCCCGCACTCGTCACCTTGACGGAGGAAACCAAAATCCCCCGGAAATCCAAGGGGAAGACACCGGAGTCCTCGCGACGCATATCCGGCGCGCGGAAATGCGCGGATGAAAACACTTCAAAAAAGGCCCTGAAAAGGAAAAAGCCTGCCGCGGGAGGAGGTGCGGCAGGCTTCAAACTTGATCGGCGACTGGGAGGAGGAGTGTCACCGATCCACATCGAGCGACGCTGGGAGGAGGAGTGCGTCGCTTCGATGATTGGAATATAGCGACATCGGCGATTTTTAACAGAGCAAGTCTCGCAATGCAGCATTGCATTTCTGCATAGCTTGAGGATTCCTGCTTGGTTTTTCAGCACTCCCGCCAAACCCGAAGGAGATCAGCTTTCCCGGTGCACTTGAAAACCGGCAAAGGACTGGTTGACCGGCATGAGTTCGAGACTGTTGATGTTGATATGTTTGGGCTGCGAGGCGACCCAATAGATCGTGTTGGCGATATCGTCGGCCGTGATCGGGTTCACGCCCTTATAGAGATTGTCCGACACATCCTGATTGCCGCCGGTGCGCACCAGCGTGAACTCCGTTTCGCACATGCCGGGTTCGATCGAGGTTACCCGCACACCCTTGCCATGCAGGTCGGAGCGGAGGCCGAGCGAGAATTGCCGCAGGAAGGCTTTTGTCCCGCCATACACATTGCCGCCGGTATAGGGCCAGTGCGCCGCAACCGACGAAAGGTTGACGACAATGCCCCGGCGTTCGATCAGCGTCGGCAGAAGATGATGGGTGATGTTCAGGAGACCGGTGATATTGGTGTTCACCATGGTCTGCCAGTCCTTGAGCGGCACCTGCGGCGCAGGCGCGGTGCCAAGCGCCAGGCCGGCATTGTTGACGAGAATGTCGATATCCCGGAAACCTTCCGGCAAAGCGGAAAGCGCCTTTTCGGTCGCGTCCTCATCCGTGATATCGAAGGCGGCGCCATAAAAGGCCGAACCGAGTTCAACCGCCAGCGCCTCCAGCCGTTCCGCGCGCCGGCCCGTGCCGATGACCTTCCAGCCTTCCTTGACGAAACGCCGCGCCGTGGCCTGTCCGAAACCGGACGTCGCGCCTGTGATAAGGATGGTGCCGCTCATGATGATGCCTCCGCTAGCTTCGTTCTGTCAGAATCAGTCTGTCCCAATAATCTTTCCGCTGCCGCCGCAAGACAGCGCCTGTAGGCGTCGAGATCCGTATACAGGGCCTCTTCAGGCGCATTGCCGACAATGATCACGCCGCCGCGCCGCAGGATACCGCCGTGCAGCATCAGATTGTCGACCATGTCGAAATTCTCGATCGACAGCCCGTCCGTCCCGCGATAGCGGCCCGTCTCATCCATGGCGGCAACGCCGCCGTAATGCGCCTTGATACGGGCGAAATGATTGGCCGCGACATTGGTGTAGGCGAAAACCGGCTTGCCCAGAGCGCACATGAAGCCCAGCTCGTAACTCGTTCCGGTATCGGCGGCGATGCCGCGAAACGGCGTGAGATTGGCGATCACCGCATCCGCCTCCAGCATCATCCGTTCATCGACTTCATTGATGTTGCAGCCATGGCCGATCCGGGTGTCCGCCGGCGGAATCTGCAAATCGCCCGGCGAAAGCGGCGTAAAACCGGCTTCCCGCGCAAGCGATGCCTTGAGATCGAGCATTTCCCGCGCGTTCGGGAGGAAGACTTCCGGTCCGGCGAGATAGATTTTCTTTGTCATCGGGAATTCATGCAATCTGGAAGAATGGAATTTCCCGAACCTAACCCGGGGGCTTTCGCAAAGGCAAGCCGAAGCAGCACGGAAACAGCCTATAAAAGCGGTATCGTCCGGCCGCTCTTTCCGTTATAGCCGGAGCAACGAACTGGAATTCCTGGAGCAAGACATGGCCGCACCCATCCGTTACCACGAAGGCGATATTTCCGCCGAAGACGCCGCACGTTACACCGGCGCCATCGCAATCGATACGGAAACGCTGGGGCTGGTACCGCGCCGCGACCGTCTGTGCGTCGTCCAGCTTTCGCCGGGCGACGGCACGGCGGATGTCATCCGCATCGCCGCCGGCCAGAAGGAGGCCCCCAACCTCGTTCGCATGCTTGCCGATCCCGCGCGCCAGAAGATCTTTCATTACGGCCGTTTCGATATCGCCGTTCTGTTTCACACATTCGGCGTGACGACCACGCCGGTTTTCTGCACCAAGATCGCCTCGCGCCTCACCCGCACCTATACCGACCGGCACGGGCTGAAAGACAATCTGAAGGAAATGCTGGAGGTCGATATCTCCAAGGCGCAGCAATCATCCGACTGGGCAGCGGAGACGCTGTCGCCCGCGCAGCTCGAATATGCCGCCTCCGACGTGCTCTACCTGCACGCGCTGCGCGACAGGCTGACCCAGCGCCTTGTGCGCGACGGTCGCCTCGAGCACGCCGACGCCTGTTTCGCGTTTCTGCCGACCCGCGCGAAGCTCGATCTTCTCGGCTGGGAAGAAACCGACATTTTCGCCCATAGCTGAGCGTTTTCACGCTTCGTTTAAGCTCTGATTTACCGAAATTGCCTATTCTCGGCCGCAACTTTGGGCGGCCGGGGACTTTCCAGATGATTACTCCGCTACAGCAGACAGCGGGCATAGCAGTCAGCGATCTCATGCGGTCGATGGTGCAAGCCATCGAGGAACGCCAGCGCGAAGAGCAGGAAAAGGCGAACGGCACCAAAAAGGACGATGCGGTCAAGACACAGCCGCAACCCGACCAAAGCCAGCGGGTCGCCAATGAAAAGATAAGCGCCTATCTGTTCGGCTTCATGAAGCAGGACCCCGATGCCTTCGTCTCGCTTGTCTTCCGTTTCTCGTCTGCCCTCGGCATCACCCAGGAAGCGGACGAATCGAGCTTCTCCTTCGCACGGAGGCTTCAGGACGCGCTGACCCTGACCGAAAGTTTCGGAAAGACCGACGCACAGGGAAAAGCCACGACGATCTCCCTGACATCCTTCGGTGTTTCGGAAGCGCAGGTCGTGGACGTGCTGAACAACGGCGCAACCGCCAAAACCGATCCCATGGCCGCCCTTGCAGCCCGCATCGCCCAGAGCGCCGGCCTGACGGGCAAGGAAGAGGATTTCGGCGGCGAGATGTCAAAAGCCATCATGGACATGCGTGCGACCGCGCCGAAAAACGTGACCGAACTCGAAAAAGCCACCGGCCTCAAGGACCTCGGCATTTCAGCGCAACAGATGATCGCCGCCATCGCCAATCCCTTCGGTGACGCGGCGCGTGCGGTCAAGGATGCGCTGAACGATCAGGCGCAGGGCACCCGCTTCATGACGCGCGAGGCCCTGAAGGTCATCCAGCGGCTGGAAGATGTCGCTGACCCCAAGACCAAGGAAGAGTTGCAGGCCGAACGCGGCGAGGATCGCATCGGCGAAATCAACGATGCCGAAGTAAAGGCCGAGCGGGAACAGGATATCCAGACCCGCGACGCGCAGGGCAAGCTCGAGGATGTGCAGGAACTTCAGGACGTCGTGAAGGAGCATATCGACACTTCCGCCGATGACAAAACGGATGGTGCCAAAGGGCAAGGCCCGGTCGATATCTCATCGGAAATCACCCTCATCTCCGTGCTTGCCGCCGCACCGGCCGAGGAAGCCGTCCCGGCTGAAAACGATAACACCCCATCCAAGGCAGACGCAGCCGCCACGCCGGCCGAGGCGGAGGATGACGCTGAAAAGCTGCTCGATGCGCTCGCGGTTGTCGATGACGCCCGCAACGCCATCGTGCCGATCTCTATCGATGACAATGGTCTTTATGAACTGCTGAAGAAAAAGGCGGCATGATTGCCGCTTCCAACAGTCTTTGAGCGAAACATGATGTGAGTTCAGACATGTCCGATATTTCCGCCCTATCCGGCAACACCGGCCTCGACGCCGAACCGAATGCGGCACAGGCGCTGCTCTCCATGGCCGCCCCGCCGCTCGCCCCGGATAACGCTGCCTTCCTTACTTCCCGCGAGGACGACAATCCCGTCGATCCCGTGGAAACCCGCCCGGAGAGAAGCTTTCCCAAGGCAAGCTGGCTCGATGCCATGCCGCCGGAGGCCCTGGAAGTGACAGTCAGTGAACCCGATCACATTTCCTCGGTCAATTCCGACGATAACGGGCTTTACCGCATGTTCATCGGCGTTTCGCCCTGAGCGAGATGCGCCGGCGCGACTTTATGGTTAGCCAAATATTAATATCTGCACGGCAAGCTGCGACTTGATGATTCTGTATGTGCGGAAAGCCCGGCATTCGCGCCAGCGGCACATACAGGCGCTCCCGCATGAGCGGGCGAGATGACACCTGTACATCACCGGCGCGGCAACCTCCCAACAGACGGGCCAGATACGGATCAAAGAGCCAGCGGAAATGGCCCTTTCGCAGCCAGCGGCGGTAATCGATAGGAATGGAGCGCACCCATGTTACCGCCTGTACCGAAAATTCCGGCAGCCGATGCCACCTATGGAGCCATGGTTCCGCCGGCGCCGCGCGGGCAGCCGAAAGAAGCCGCAGTGCCGCAGACGGTCAATCCTGCTCCCGACCATAACGGCAGCATTTTTGCCAGAGCGGCGGTCGCTTCCCTGACCAGCGAATTCCAGCTTTCCCGCGGCACCGCCGTCCTTGCGGAAACGCTCGGCAAATTGATGAACCTGCCACGGCGCGACGGCGAGGCGATTGAAACCTATGTGGTACGCCTGACGGACGCCCTGCGCGCCATGCCCGCCGCACAGCGTCTGGCGCTGGAACAGCAGGTCGGCAAGGCCCTGCAAGGGCTGAGCCTTGCGATGCTGGCCGAAATCCTGAAACAGCCCACCGGACCGGAAGCGGCTCGTCTCGCGCTGCTGATCGAGCTTTCCCGCTACAAGGGCACGGATCTCGCGGCAAAGGCGGTGGTTTCTTCCTACCAGCAGAATAATCCGGCCAGCCCTGCACCAGCGCAACCGAGACCACAAAACGCCCAAAACCAGAATGCCACGAGCCAGCCGAATGCGACAGCGACCGCTGCTGCGCAACCGGCAAACGCCACAACGGCCAATCGGCTTCTGCCGCTGCTCATCAGCCCGCTTGCCCTCGGTGGCGCGGCGATAAAGAGCGTCATCGCGGCGCGGGTGCCGCTACCGGATCTGCCGGCAAACCTTCCCGCCCCGGCTGCAGGCAAACCCGGTTCTTCGCCCCAAACCACAAGGCCGGATGGAAAAGCAGAAGGCACGGCGCCGCAGCCGCAGCCGGCCGCAGGCAGCGTGGCGAAAGATGTTCCGGCGGAAGCGCGCCCGGTGAATTCATCTCGGGTCGAAAACAGCGATATGCGCACCACACTCCCGCATCGGGAGATGATGAAGGCGGAACAGAAGGAGACGCGTGCCGTCCTAACCTCCCCGTCAGGCCAGCCCGCAGGTGATGCCAAGACCGTGGAAAACCTGCTTCTTGCCACTCTTGCCGGAAAGCTTCCCGCCAGAGCCGCAACCGGTGCACAGCCATTCGCCGCGCCTGAGGCCATACCACCGCAACAGACAGAGCTTCGGCCGGCCGAAAAAACCCCGATGGCGACGCCTGCCCCCGCATCCGGCGAAGAAACGGAAGCGACCGCCGCTCGCCCCGAACCGCTGCCCCTCCCCCGCACCGCGGCCGATCCGGAAACAAGGATGGCGATGCTCGAACAATCGGCTTCGCAATCGCTGGCCGCCGCCGCACTCGTCAAAGACGGCACGCCGCTGCCGCTCGTCGCCTATCCGCCGGCGGACGAAGACTATGAATCGGAAACACCGCCGCGCGGAGGCGGCCCTTTTTCAGAAGACGAGGCAGAAAGCGAGGCGGAGGGCGAAAATGCCGAAAGCCCGGAAGAGGCGGAGGAACGGATGGAGGCCGATGGCGAGCCCGGCGAGCCGGAAACCCTTCTGCACATGGCTGCCGACGACGACAATGCGGAAAATTACTACCTCAAAATGAGCGGGATGCCCTGAATTCCAGAGGGCTGCGCCGCGCCATGCGGTCAAAATCGACGCAAATAAAAAACCCGCCGGAAAATTCCGGCGGGTTCTTCATTTCGAATGATCGAAGCGATTATTCGCCGCGGTTCTTCAGAGCCGCGCCGAGAATGTCGCCGAGCGAAGCGCCCGAGTCGGACGAACCGAACTGTGCGACGGCTTCCTTCTCTTCAGCGATTTCCAGAGCCTTGATCGAAAGCATGACCTTGCGGTCCTTCTTCGAGAAGTTGACGACGCGGGCGTCGACAACCTGGCCAACCGAGAAGCGCTCGGGGCGCTGCTCGTCGCGGTCACGGGAAAGGTCAGCGCGACGGATGAACGAGGTGAGGTCTTCGTGGTTGACGAGCTTCACTTCGATGCCGCCATCGTTGACGCCGATGACTTCAGCGGAAACGACTGCGTTCTTGCGCAGATCGCCGGAAGAAGCGGCTTCGCCGACAGCATCCTTGCCGAGCTGCTTGATGCCGAGCGAAATGCGTTCCTTCTCGACGTCAACGTCGAGAACGACTGCCTTGACGACGTCACCCTTGTTGTACTCTTCGATGACCTGCTCGCCCGGACGGTTCCAGTCGAGATCCGACAGGTGAACCATGCCGTCGACATCGCCTTCGAGGCCGATGAACAGACCGAATTCGGTCTTGTTCTTGACTTCGCCTTCAACTTCAGTGCCGGCCGGATGGCTGTAGGCAAATGCCTGCCACGGGTTTTCCAGCGTCTGCTTGAGGCCGAGCGAGATACGGCGCTTGGACGGATCGACTTCGAGAACGACAACGTCGACTTCCTGGCTCGTGGACAGGATCTTGCCGGGATGTACGTTCTTCTTGGTCCAGGACATTTCGGAAATGTGGATCAGGCCTTCGATGCCCGGCTCCAGCTCGACGAATGCACCGTAGTCGGTGATGTTCGTGACCGTACCGGAGATCTTCTTGCCAACCGGGTACTTGGCGGAGATGCCATCCCACGGATCGGACTCGAGCTGCTTCATGCCGAGCGAGATACGGTGGGTTTCCTGGTTGATGCGGATGATCTGAACCTTGACCTGCTGGCCAATGTTGAGGATTTCCGAAGGATGGTTGACGCGGCGCCATGCCATGTCGGTAACGTGCAGCAGGCCGTCGATGCCGCCGAGGTCAACGAACGCACCGTAATCGGTGATGTTCTTGACGACGCCGTCAACAACCTGGCCTTCTTCGAGGTTCTGAACGATTTCAGAACGCTGCTCGGCACGCGACTCTTCGAGAACCGTACGGCGCGAAACAACGATGTTGCCACGACGCTTGTCCATCTTGAGGATTTCGAAGGGCTGCGGGTTGTGCATCAGCGGGGTCACGTCGCGGATCGGACGGATGTCGACCTGCGAACGCGGAAGGAAGGCAACAGCGCCGTCCAGATCGACGGTGAAACCACCCTTGACCTGGTTGAAGATGACGCCTTCGACGCGCTCGCCAGCTTCGAACTTGGCTTCGAGCTTGACCCAGCTTTCTTCGCGGCGAGCCTTCTCGCGCGACAGAACGGCTTCGCCGAGAGCGTTTTCGATGCGCTCGACGTAAACTTCGACTTCGTCGCCGACCTTCAGCGTGCCGTCCTTGGACTTCGCGCCGAATTCCTTCAACGGTACGCGGCCTTCAACCTTGAGGCCGACGTCGACGATGGCAACGTCCTTCTCGATTGCCGTTACGATACCCTTGGCAACATAGCCTTCGGCAAGATCGTTAGAGGCAAAGGATTCTTCGAGAAGCGCTGCGAAATCTTCGCGCGTGGGGGTAGATACTGACATGAAATCTCCTGATTGCATCCGCACGAGGGCGGATACAAAAGCGCCGGTGGGCTGGTGTTGTTGATACCCGAACCCATGCCCGCCTTTTCAAAAAGGCTTTCCGGCGCAAGGACATGTCTTCGGGCAATTCCGGACTAAACGCGGACCGGATGAACGGGTTCCGCGAAAAACCTATTTCTCCAGGGCGGCGTCGATGATCGCCCGCGCGGCCTGAAACGCCGCCTCTATACTCATTTCCGACGTATCTAGCAAGTGCGCGTCTTCCGCGGGCTTCAGCGGGCTGTCGGCGCGGCCCATGTCACGCTCGTCGCGCTTCTTCACCTCGGCGAAGATGGCATCGTAATCGGCTTCCCCGCCATTGGCGAGAATCTCGTCATAACGGCGTCGCGCCCGCACGTCAGGCGAAGCGGTGACGTAAAGCTTCACCGGCGCATCCGGGCAGACCACCGTTCCGATATCGCGGCCGTCCAGCACCGTTCCCGGCTCCTTTGCGGCAAAACGCTGCTGGGCCTTGACGAGCGCGCGTCTTACCGGCGTCATCACCGCAATCCTCGAGGCGGCCTCGCCGATATCATGCCGGGCAAGCACCGAACGGTCGAGGCCGGCAAGGTTCAGCTCCAGCGCCACCTTTTCGGCGACAGCCTCGTCATCGAGCGGCAATCCCGCATCCAGAAGGGCCTTGGCCGTGGCCCTGTAGGTCAAGCCGGTATCGAGATGGTGGAACCCGTAGGTCTGCGCTATCTTGCGCGACAGGGTTCCTTTACCCGCCGCAGCAGGTCCGTCTATGGCGATCGTGAATGTCATTAAGCTTTCTGTCCGTGTGTCTGTCGATTCATATAATATGGCGCGAGAGGGTCTTCCAATCTTTATCAGCAGCCCGGCATATAAGCGCAGCAGCCGGGGCCAACGGCCGAAGTTTGTCTTTGACACGAAAGACCGCAACGATTAAGGGGACCGGCTAGAAATTTTACAGTCTATGCCGGTTTCACGGCGTACACACCGAAACTCATTCGACAATTTGAGGCTTAGACAGTGGCAAAAGCGGAACTTGGTACCAAGCGCACAGACCCCGATACCGGCAAGAAGTTCTACGATCTGAACCGGGACCCGGTCGTTTCTCCCTACACCGGCAAGTCCTGGCCACTCTCCTTCTTCGAGGAAAGCACGGCGCAGGCAAAGCTCGAGCAGGCTGAAGAAGAGGATGTGGCGGAAGTCGATACCGAAAACACGGAAGTCGAACTCGTATCGCTGGAAGATGCCGATGGCGACAACAGCGGCGACGAGATTCCGGATATGGGCGATGACGACGACGTTGAAATCGACGACGATGACGACACCTTCCTTGAAGCCGACGACGAAGATGACGACGACGACATGTCCGGCATCATCGGCGTAACGGGCGACGACGAAGAAGCTTGATCTTATTGAATAATTCAGCCCGGCGACAAAAAAATGACGCCGGGCTGTTTTTTATGCTTGCACTCGTCGGAAAGCCGCAGTAGTAAGCCGCCACCGAACGGAACAACAACCGCTTCGGTTCCCGGAACCGGACGAAATGCCGGAACCCTTATGGGGCTATAGCTCAGCTGGGAGAGCGCTTGCATGGCATGCAAGAGGTCAGCGGTTCGATCCCGCTTAGCTCCACCAAATCTTCCCGGACAACGACAATCATTCACAGACAAACATCCCTGGACGCCCTATCGGCCGGCTACCGGCATAACCGTCTCCTGCAATAGCGCCCGCACGTCCTGCCCCCTGATCAGGCACTCTACCGCACGAACGCCATCACTCTCCTCCGCCACCCGGCATTCGAGATATTTGCCGCGCAACCGGTTCTCCAGTGCCTTGAAGGCATTCAGGCCGCAGGCATAGCGGCGGCCATCGGTGCCGGTGCAGACGCGGTTGCGATCGACGTCTTCCACCCCGGCGAGACGGAATTCCTGCCCCTTGAAGGTGAAGCTGTTGCTGGCGATCACGCGCAGGCGCTGATCCGCATGCATTTTGAGCGGATAGGGATCGGGCGGGGTCGGGATGCGTTCATAATTCTGGCGGCGGACATCGATCCTTACCGGGGATGTCGTCCACAGCATCTCGGTGTTCGCCGCAAGGCCGGAGGTTTCGTAGGCATTCTCGCCGTTGAAAAACGAGGCGATGCGTATGCCGGCAATGCCAAGCCCCGTGACCAGCACGATCTGAAACAGCAAAATTGCAATCTGCCGGACCATGTCACCGAAACATAAAAGAGCTGAAACAGGACCCTGCCGCGCGCCGGAGCAGGAGAGGGATGCATTACATCAACAGAAGCCTGCGCGCACTGACATCACGCACCGTACCCATGGCCATGACCGGAACGCCGTCACGATCGTTGATGACCCTTCCCGTCGTCCTCAGCCAGCGAAAGCCACCGGCCTTGAGCCCGATGCGGTATTCCTGATCATAAAAATCACCGCTTGTCAGCGAATTATGCACCGCCCTTGCCACGCGAGCCCGGTAACAACCGTCCACCTGGGCGATAATGGCTTCCACCGGCATGCCGCGAGACGCCTCCTCAAAGGAAAAATCGCGCAGACGCGACGCCACGGCATCCAGATAGACCAGATTTTGCCCGATGTTCCACGTATAATAACCAACAAGCGTCTCTTCTAGAGATATATCTTCCAACATCGGCTTTCTACACTATATGAGTGCTTATAACGTTTTTATAACATAACAAAAGATGCATGACTAACCACAAGAATTCATGCTTTTGTCTGACGAAGCCCTACTTTAGATTTTACGCAGATATTGAAAGCACTTTCACCGCCCCTTGTTGGCGAAGCGGTTTTCCTGTGCCAAAGAAGGTTGATATCGCCACCGAAGACAGGAGTCGCCGTGACCATCGGGCTTGCCCATGCCGAACTCATCGCCGTCGTCACAGCCATTACCGGAGACGAACCGCGGGTGATGACCGTGCGGGCGGGCGCGGCGCTTCCCTCGGGCCCGTTCGAATTCGGCCACAGGACGCTGCAAAGCGGGCTGCGGGAATGGATCCATGAACAGACCCATCACCCGGTCGGTTATCTCGAACAGCTCTACACATTCGCGGATCGTGACCGGAACAATGACATTCCCGGCGGCAGAACCATCTCCATCGGTTATCTCGGGCTGGTCCGCGAGCAGGAATCCTCCGGCAATGCGCATGCGCTGTGGCACGGCTGGTATGAATATTTCCCCTGGGAGGATCATCGGCAGGGCCGCCCGGCGGTTCTCGGCACCATCATCGACAGGCTGCGCGCCTGGGCGGATTCCGAGCCCGCCTGCAGGAGCCAGCGCCACCTGCGCGCCGATTTCACCTTCGGCCTCGATGGCGGCGGCTGGAACGAGGAGCTGACCCTGCAGCGTTATGAGCTGCTGTATGAAGCCGGGCTGGTCGAGGAGGCACAGAACGAAAACCGGATCAATTTCGGCCGGCCGATGTTCGCCGATCACCGCCGCATCCTCGCCACCGGCATCGCGCGTCTGCGGGCCAAGATCAAATATCGCCCCGTGGTGTTCGAACTGATGGCGGATGCCTTCACGCTGCTGCAGCTGCAGCGCGCCATCGAGGCGCTGGCCGGACTGACCCTGCACAAGCAGAATTTCCGCCGGCTGATCGAACAGCAGCAGCTGGTGGAAGAAACCGGCGACATGGCGACCGAAACCGGCGGCCGCCCGGCGAAGCTTTTCCGCTTCCGCCAGACCGTCCTTGATGAGCGCGCCCTTTCCGGAACGAAACTGCCCCTCTCCCGCAATTGACATATACTCACAATGAGAATATGTCTTTGCCTTAGATATACTCAAAAAGAGTATAAATGGGAGAGCGCCGTGAACGAACAGATTTCCGCAGCAAGCCTTTATGATCGGGTCAGCCGCGTCATTCCAAAAGCGGAGTGGATGGGTTTTCAGGACGATGTGGAGGCGATCCTCGAGCTCAAACGCAGGCGCAACGCCGTCATCCTCGCCCATAATTACCAGACGCCGGAAATCTTCCATGGCGTCGCCGATATCGTCGGCGACAGTCTTGCCCTTGCCCGCAAGGCAATGGAGGTGGAAGCGGATGTCATCGTTCTGGCCGGCGTGCATTTCATGGCCGAGACGGCAAAGCTGCTCAATCCGGAAAAGACCGTGCTCATTCCGGATATGGGTGCGGGCTGCTCGCTGGCCGATTCCATCACACCTAAGGACATCGCTCTTCTGCGCAAGGCCTATCCCGGCGTTCCCGTCGTCACCTATGTGAACACGTCTGCGGCAGTAAAAGCGGCGTCCGACATCTGCTGCACGTCGGGCAATGCACGCCAGGTGGTGGAATCGCTCGGCGTACCGCGCGTTTTGATGCTGCCGGACGAATATCTGGCAAAGAACGTGGCGCGTGAAACCAATGTCGAGCTGATAGCCTGGCGCGGCCATTGCGAGGTGCACGAGCTTTTCACCGCCGACGACATTCGCGAATTGCGCGAAAGCCATCCCGGCGTCACCGTTCTCGCACATCCCGAATGTCCGCCCGATGTCGTGGAAGCTGCGGATTTCTCCGGCTCCACCGCCGTCATGTCGGATTATGTCGGCCGCAAACGCCCTGCCCGCGTGGTGCTTTTGACAGAATGCTCGATGAGCGACAATGTCGCCGTGCATCACCCGGATGTCGAATTCATCCGCCCCTGCAATCTCTGCCCGCATATGAAGCGCATCACGCTCGGCAATATCCGCGCGGCGCTGGAGGAAAACCGCCATGAAGTGACGGTGGATCCAGCCATTGCCGTCGCCGCCCGCCGCGCCGTGGAAAGGATGCTGCAGATATGAGCGAGCGTCTTCCCCCGCCGCAGGACTGGACGGCCATTGTCGGCAGCGGCATTGCAGGCCTGATGGCGGCGCTGACGCTTGCGCCGCAACCCGTACTGCTTCTGACACGCGGGGCGCTCGGCGGTGAAACCTCAAGCGCCTGGGCGCAGGGCGGCATTGCCGCAAGTCTCGGCCCTGACGACAGCGTTGCGCAGCATCTTGCCGATACGCTCGCCGCGGGCGACGGCCTCTGCGATGCGGAAATGGCTGCGGATATCATCTCCGCCGCCCCCGCCGTCATCGATGCGCTGGAGCGGGCCGGCGTGCGCTTCGACCGCGATGCCGAGGGAAAGCCCGTCTTCGGGCTGGAAGCGGCCCATAACCGCCGGCGCATACTGCATGCGGAAGGCGATGGCTCTGGCGCGGCCATCGTCAGGGCTCTCGCCGCCGCCGTTCTTCGCACGCCGTCCATTACGGTTCTGGAAGGCACGGAGGTACGCCGCCTGCTGACGGAAGACGGCGCGATCACCGGCCTCGCCTGCATCGGCCCCAAGGGCGGCTTCACCCTGCCGGCCACACAGGTGGTTCTCGCCACCGGCGGTCTTGGCGGGCTTTACGAGGCAACGACCAATCCATCCGGCAATTATGGACAGGGCATCATGCTCGCCGCGCGCGCCGGTGCCGTCCTTGCCGACATGGAATTCGTCCAGTTCCACCCGACGGCGCTTTCCTCGCCCAGACGGCCGCTGGCGCTGGTCAGCGAGGCGGTGCGGGGCGAAGGCGCGCTGCTTCTCAACGAAAACGGCGAGCGTTTCATGGCAGCCGTCCCGGGCGCGGAGCTTGCGTCGCGCGATATTGTCGCCCGCGCCATCGACCGCGAAATCCTGCGCGGCGGCGCGGTCTTTCTCGATGCCCGCAAGGCGCTCGGCCCCGGCTTTTCCAGCCGTTTCCCCTCGATAGACCTGCTCTGCCGCGAGGCCGGAATAGACCCCGCCCGGGAACTCGTGCCGGTTCGTCCCGCCGTGCATTACCATATGGGCGGCATCGCCACGGATGGCAGAGGCCGAAGTTCGGTGCCGGGCCTTTGGGTTGCCGGCGAAACCGCCTGCACGGGTCTTCACGGTGCCAACCGGCTTGCCAGCAACTCCCTGCTGGAAGCGGCCGCGCTGGGCATGCGCGCCGCACAGGATATCGCCGGCACACAGCCACCCACCACAAGACCGGCAGCTGCGGCGTCGCGCACAGCCCCCGGTTTCGCGGTCGCCGATCCTGCCATCGTCCGCCCCATCGTTTCCCGCCATCTCGGCATTGTGAGACATGCCGCAGGGTTGAGCGAAGCGATCCGGGATCTGCTGCCATTTGCCGAACAGGAAGGCCCGGCATCCGATCCCGCCCTTGTCGGCCTCGCCATCGCGGTCTTCGCATTCCTGCGCACGGAATCACGCGGTGCGCATTTCCGCGACGATTTTCCCGGAAAGGACGCGGCAGCCTCACGGCGCAGGCTGGGCCTGACCGAAGTGATCGCCATTGCCCATGACCTGTCCTCATCCAGCCTTTCCCCTTCCAGCATTGCGCGGAGCGCCTGACATGACCCCTGCCCCCCTGCCACACCTCGTCATAGAACCGCTCGTGCGCAACGCGCTTCTGGAAGATCTGGGACTTGCGGGCGACATCACCTCCGCCGCCGTCATCCCCGCCGACCATCGCTCAGTCGTCGTCATGGCGGCGCGGGAACCGGGTATCATCGCCGGTCTCGATGCCGCGGAACTTGCCTTCCGGCTGGTGGACCCGGCAATCGTCATGAAACGGCATGTGCAGGATGGCGCCGCCGTGGCGCCCGGCGATATCATCGCAACGATCGAAGGCCCCTCGCGCGGGCTTCTGACAGGGGAGCGAACGGCGCTGAATTTCCTCGGCCACCTGTCGGGCATCGCCTCCGTCACCGCCAGAATCGTTGCAGCCATCGCCGGTACCGAAACCTCGGTCGCCTGCACCCGTAAAACGACACCCGGCCTCAGGGCACTGGAAAAATATGCCGTGCGCGCCGGCGGCGGCATGAACCATCGTTTCGCGCTTTACGATGCGGTTCTCATCAAGGACAACCATATAGCCGTGGCCGGCGGCGTGCGTGAGGCCATCCGCCGCGCAAGGCAGGGCGTGGGCCATCTCGTCAAGATCGAGGTGGAGGTCGATACGCTCACTCAATTGCGCGAGGCCATGGACGAAGGTGTGGACGCGGTTCTTCTCGACAACATGACACCGGAACAGTTGCGCGAGGCGGTAGGAATCGTTGCGGGCCGTGCCATCACCGAAGCTTCCGGCCGCATCAATCCGCAGACGGCGGCGGCCATCGCCGCAAGCGGTGTCGATCTCATCTCCGTCGGCTGGCTGACCCACAGCGCGCCGGTTCTGGATATCGGACTGGATTTTCAAAGTCAGCGCTAAAGAATAGAAGGCCCGGCCCACCCGCACGGAACCAATCGCCCGCATCTTCGTTATCAACCCGCCTGGGGTCTATTCAAGGCGGGGGGATCAGTGCGCGCAAAAGCCTGTCCATATGCCTTTGACCTCTCTCACAAAGGAAAGGCCTGTTATGGAAGACGCACAAGTTGGCTGGATTGCAGCAATCATCATCGGCGGCGTAGCCGGTTGGCTCGCCGAACAGTTCATGAAAAGCAATATGGGTGTTTTCATGAACATCATCCTCGGTATAGTCGGCGCCATCGTCGCCAATTTCCTTCTGGGGCTCGTGGGCATCTCGCTCGGAGGCTGGATTGGCTATCTCATCGCCGGTTTCATCGGCGCCTGCATTCTCATCGCCGTAGGGCGTGCATTTCGCCGATAAGGAGAGGACACAATGAGCTTTTTCGACAAGATCAAAAACGCGATTTTCGGCAAGGCCGAGGCCGCTCCGCAGACTTCTGCTCCGGCCGGGACACCGACGACCACCGCAAGCCCGGCCGCACCGGCCGAACCCGCGGCACCTGCTCCGACAGCCGGCGCCGCACCATCCGCCGGCAGCGTCGATGTCGCCTCCATTCTGGATGCGGCTGTCAAAAAGAACGGCCAGAAGCTCGACTGGAAACATTCGATCGTCGACCTTCTGAAAGCGCTCGATCTCGACAGCAGCCTCAATGCCAGAAAGGAACTGGCGGGCGAGCTCGGCTATACCGGCGACACCTCGGATTCGGCGACCATGAACATCTGGCTGCACAAGGCCGTCATCAAGAAGCTGTCGGAAAATGGCGGCAAGGTTCCAGCCGAACTGCTGCATTGACCATCGGACCGGGAGAGCCGCAATGGACGACTATTCGAGCTTGAGAGAACAGATCGGACAGGATCTCGACACCCTGCAGGGTACCGAGAATCCGAAGTCGATTTTCGAGATTGCCGACGACTATCTTCTGGGAAATCCAAATCTCAAGAGAGCCGTCGTCGAAGACATCATCAAGGAAGAAGCGGACAGGCGCGGCATCGCGATCCACTGAACCGCCCTCGTAAGCGCGGTAACTTTATCAAGGGGCGGCGTCTGGTTCAGACGCCGCCCCTTGATTGTCTGAAGCCCTATTTTTCCAGCTTTGCTTCGGCCTTTCTGGCATTTTCCTCCATCAGCTCATACCACATGGCGTTCATGACGGCAAAGATGGCGGCGAGAGGCAGGCCGAGCAGCCAGGCGAAATACCACATGTCGATCTCCTTCTATCGATGTCCTGTTTTTTCGGACGCAGTTGCGGACGAAAAACCGCGTCCTGCTTTTTTTTGCAGTTGCTTCAGTATGCATGACCGCTGTCGTCGCGGATCGCCTTTTCATCCACCTTGCCCCACAGCACGCGATAGACCCACGAGGTATAGGCAACAATGATGGGGACGAAGATGAGGGCGACAACCAACATGATGAACAGCGTCATATGGCTGGACGAGGCATCCCACACCGTCAGGCTCGACTTCGGATCGACCGAGGACGGCAGGATGAAGGGAAACATCGAAAGCCCGACGGTGGCGATGATGCCGAAAATGGCGAGCGAGCTGGACAGCAGCGCCAGCACCTCCCGGCGAGCCCTGAACAACAGGAGGGCGACGAGCGGGAAGGCAAGACCAAGCGCCGGCGCCAGCATCATCCACGGATGCGCGGCATAATTCGAGAACCAGACGCCGGTTGCGACTTCGACCGTTTTCGACAAGGGATTGGACGGCCCGTCGGTTACGATTTCCGAGGTGAAACGATAACCATCGACACCGAGCCACAGCAGGATGCCGCCCAGCGCGAAGAGAAGGGTGGTGGCAAGTGCCGCGATGCTGCCGAAGTTGCGGGCGCGGGCGGCCACGGGGCCTTCGGTTTTGAGCACCAGCCAGGCCGCACCGTGCATCACCAGCATGGCAACGGAAACGAGGCCACACAGAAGGGCATAGGGATTGAGAAGCTCGAACAGCGTCGTGCCGTCATAGAAAATCCTGAGGTCGTCGTTGAAGTAGAAGGGGACGCCCTGCAGCACATTGCCGATCGCCACGCCGAAAATCAGCGCCGGCACGAAGCCGCCAACGAACAGGGCCCAGTCCCAGCCGCTGCGCCATGCCGCACTTTCACGCTTGGAACGGTATTTGAAACCGACCGGCCGCAGGATCAGCGCGAACATGATCGCCGCCATCGCCAGGTAGAATCCTGAAAACGACACGGCATAGAGCGGCGGCCAGGCGGCAAAGATCGCGCCGGCACCAAGGATGAGCCAGACCTGGTTGCCCTCCCAGACCGGGCCGACCGCATTGATGACGACACGCCGCTCTATGTCGGTCTTTGCCACGAAAGGCAGCAGCGCGCCCGTGCCGAGATCGAAACCGCCGGTAATGGCAAAACCGATGAGCAGAACGCCAAGCAGCAGCCACCAGATGATGCGGAGGATTTCATAGTCGATGAGTTGGTGCAGGATCATGATGATTTACTCCGCAGCGACGAGTTTTTCAGGAACGAGGGGCGCTTCCGGCTCATGGTCCGGGTCAGGCCCCTTGCGGATCGCCTTCAGCATCAGCCCCATTTCGACGATGAACAGCACCGTGTAGATGGCGATGAAACACAGAAGCGTAATCAGGACCGTCGAGGCGCTGAGGCTGGAGACGGCGGCGGCCGTGGGCAGCACGCCCTCGATGATCCATGGCTGGCGGCCGAATTCGGCCACCACCCAGCCCATTTCCGCCGCGATCCACGGCAGCGGGATGGCGAAGACCGCCACTTTCAGCAGCAACGGATAATGATCCAGCCGGCGGCGGGCCGAGAGATAAAAGAAGGTTGCCGTCAAGAGGATGAAGAACATGCCGAGGCCGACCATGATGCGGAACGCCCAGAACAGCGTCGGCACATGCGGAATGGTATCCGCCGCCGCCTTGGCGATCTGCTCTTCGTTCGCCTGACGCGGATCGTCAACGTAACGCTTCAGCAGCAGGGCATAACCAAGTTCATGGCCGAGTTCGGCAAAAGTGCCGCGCACTTCCTCGGGCAACTCGGCGCCTTTGCCGGTGGCGCGTATCTGCATCAGCGCATCATAGGCCTTGATGCCATCGCGGATACGGGTCTTGGCCTGTTCCACGAGATCGTTGATACCGGGAATTTCCGTATCGAGCGAGCGGGTGCCGATAAGGCCCATCACCCACGGAATCTTGACCGCAAAATGCGTCTCGCGCGCTTCCTGATCGGGAAAACCTATTGCCGTGAAAGGTGCCGGCGCCGGCTCCGTTTCCCACATGGCCTCGATGGAGGCGAGCTTCATCTTCTGGTGTTCGGTGGAAAGATAACCGCTTTCGTCACCCAGCACGACGACGGACAGGGCGGACGCCAGACCGAAGGAGGCGGCGACCGTCATCGACCGCTTGGCGAGATCGACGTGGCGGCCTTTCAGCACATACCAGGCGGAAACGCCCAGCACGAAGATGGAGGCCGTGACATAACCCGCGGAAACCGTATGAACGAATTTCGCCTGCGCGACCGGATTGAACAGGACCGCTGCGAAATCCGTCACTTCCATGCGCATGGTCTGGGGATTGAAAGCCGATCCCGTCGGGTTCTGCATCCAGCCATTGGCGATCAATATCCACAGCGCCGAGAAATTCGAGCCGAGCGCCACGCACCAAGTCGCGACGAGATGGCCCAGTTTCGACAGCTTGTCCCAGCCGAAAAAGAACAGACCGACGAAGGTGGCCTCCAGGAAGAAGGCCATCATGCCCTCGATCGCCAGCGGCGCGCCGAAAATATCGCCGACATAATGGCTGTAGTAACTCCAGTTCATGCCGAACTGGAATTCCATGACGATGCCGGTGGAGACCCCCAGCACGAAGTTGATGCCGAACAACGTGCCCCAGAATTTCGTCATCTGCCGCCAGATCGCCCGGCCGGTCATGACATAGACCGTTTCCATGATGGCGATCACCACCGACAGCCCGATCGTCAGGGGAACGAACAGGAAGTGATATAAAGCCGTCACTGCAAATTGCAGGCGCGACAGCGCCACTATGTCGAGTTCCATCGTCTTATCCACCTTTTCCGGAAGGCCGGCCGCCCGTTTTCGGCGCGAAACCGGCTCTCAAAAAATACTCAGTCCCGGCGTAATGTTTGCAGCAATACGTCGTATTCCGGTGTCCCGCTTTGACATTCATCAAATTGGCGCCCGTCTTTCAGCATGATGATGCGATCAGCAAATTCCGCCTCACGGCGATTATGGGTGATCATCACGACAGTCTTGCCCTCGGCCCTGGCAAACAGCCGGAAGAGCACGTCGCGCGCCGTCTCGCCGTCCAGTCCTTCCGTTACCTCGTCGAGAAGCCAGAGCGGTTTGTCGATGAGCAGAAAACGGGCAAGCGCCAGCCGGCGCGACTGGCCGCCGGAGAGGCCCTGCCCGGCTTCGCCAAGCCTCGTTTCCAGCCCTGCCGGCAGGCTCCTGACGTGTTCGGCAAGACCCGCGGCTTCAAGGGCGCCCCACAATTCACGCTCGGTGGCGGCGGGTTTCGCCAGCCTCAGATTATCGGCAATGCTATCGCGGAAAAGCTGGCTGCGCTGCGTCATGGGTAAGGACGGAAGGGCACTGACCGTGCCGGCGGCCGGCCGCAATTCACCCGCCAGAAGCTGGATGAGGCTGGTCTTGCCGGCACCGCTCGGGCCGATGATCGCGACCCTCTCTCCTGCTGCAACCGCAAGATTGATATTCGTCAGGACCGGCTGGTCGTTACCGTCCCGCTCCAGACGCACGCCTTCGAGTTCCGCAGCCATGCCACGGCGGGGCAAAGCCGGACAGTAGGTCTGGGCCGGCGCCGAAAGGCGTGGCGCGATGCGCCTTGCGGAAAACAGGGTACGGCCGAGTTCCATGGCGCCACGCCGCAATGCCGTGAAAGGCTCCAGCGCGGCAAAACAGACGAGCAGGCCGAGCGCGGCGGCCGGCGCGCTCACCGTTCCCTGCTCCGCAAGCCAGGCCATGCCGAGCAGGGCCGCACTCAGAAGCACCGCCGTTGCAAGCCCGAAGGAAAAACCGGCATTCGTTTCAATGCGGTTCAAGGCTTCGTCGCAGGAAAGCAGATAATCATCGGCCTGTTTCACCGCCGAAACCTGGGCGGACAGACGGGCGGTGGTCAGCAATTCCGCCTGCCCGTTGACGAGATCCGCCGTGCGTGCGCGCAGCGCTTCAAGCCCGACGGCCCGGCGGCGCGAGAATTTTTCCGCCTTCAATGCGGAACGCACGGGAATGCAAAGCCCTGCCGCAACGAGAAAAAGCGCCGCCAGAATGCCCGCGAGCGGATCAAGGAAAGCAAGGCCGATGCCCGTTGCAACAGCCGCAAGGACCGCAACGGCGGCGGGCACCAGCACACGTAGATAAAGCGAATCCAGCGCGTCGATATCCGCGGTCAGCCGGTTCAGCAGGCGGGCAGGCCGTGCCTGCAGGTTTTTCGCCGCCTGTGGCGCGGCAAAACCGCGAAACAGCTTTTCACGCAGCGCCGCAAGCACGGAAAGCGTGGCTTCATGGGTGGTCATACGCTCGCCATAGCGGGCGGCGGTACGCGACAGAGCGAGGAGGCGAATGGCCGCTGAGGGCGCAAAAACATCGAAGGCATAGGCCGTCGCCGGAAGCAGGCCGGCGATTGCGGTGGCGGTGATGAACCAGCCGGACACCCCGAGAAGGCCGATGCCGGCCAGCACCGTGGTGGCGGCCAGAACCGCACCGGCAAGCAACATGCCGCGACGGGCCGACCAGAAGAGGGCAATGACAGGTTTCAATATGGCAAAACGTGCAATCATGACCGGTCTCCCGAATGGATCGCCGTCATATCCACGATCCTGTCCATGCGCGCGGCCAGCACGGGATCATGGGTTGCGACGATCAAGGTTCTGCCCTTTGCGAGTTGCAGCAGGTTTTCCGTAATGAGCGCGGCGGTTTCCCGGTCGAGATGCGCTGTCGGCTCGTCAGCCAGAATGAGGCATGCCGCGGGATCGGCGACGGCGCGCGCAATGGCCAGCCGCACCGCCTCGCCGCCGGAAATGCCATGACCGCCATCGCCGACGATGAGGTGCTGCCGGGCGGAGGACAATCTGTCGAGCCCGGTCTGTTCAAGCGCCGTCCCGACCATATCCCGCTTGATGCCCGTGCGGCCGAAACGGACATTCGCCGCAAGCGAACCGGCAAAAAAGAACGGCTTCTGGCCGATCCAGCCGATCGATTTGCGCAGCCTGTCCGCCGTTTCGTTATCGAGGGCAATTCCACCGATTTTTATCGTGCCGCTTCTTGCCGGAGCCAGACCGGCAATCAGCGACAGCACGGTGGATTTGCCGCAGCCCGACGGCCCCAGAAGGGCAACCGTCTCGCCCGCCCGAATGTCGAGGTCGAAATTTCGCAACACGGGCAACGCGCCGGGATAAGCGAAGGACAGATCGCTCATCTCTACCGTCGCGGGACCGGGCAACCCAGCCGGCATCACATCCTCGCCCTTGCCCACAATGGCCGCGCCAGCCTGCGCCAATTTGTCGAGCGCACCGAGCGCCGCCTCACCGGCCGCCCGGTCATGCCAAACTGCGGATAGTTCCCGCAGCGGCTCGAAAAAAGCCGGCGCGAGAAGCAGGATGAACAGACCCTCCGCGAGAGTGAGCTTTTGGCCCCAGGCACCGAAGTCAAGAAAACCGAGAAGGTGGAAGCCGATATAGACCGCCGTCATGGCAACGCCGAGCGCGGCGAAAAGCTCCAGCACCGCCGAGGAGAGAAAGGCGATCCGCAGCACCGCCATGGTTCGCTTCTTAAGGTTCTGCGCATCGGCGCTGAGACGCCCGGCGGTCAGATCGACGGCCTCCAGCGCGCGGATCGTTTCCAGTCCGCGCAGACGATCCAGCAGGAAAGCGTTCATATTGCCCGTCTCGGCCAGCTGCTTCTCGCTGGCCGCCTTGGCCTGCCAGCCGATCAGCGCCATGAAGAGCGGGATGGTGGGCATGGCGAGCAGGAGCACCAGCGCCGCAATCCATGTAAACGGCAGGATCACCAGCACGAAAACCAGGGGAATGATGGTGGCCTTCATGCGTGCCGGCTGGAAACGGGAAAGATAGGGCACCAGCGCTTCCGCCGTCTCGGCCACGACGCCTGCGGCCTCGCCGGACGCGGTTCGGGAGAGATCAAGCGGGGAAACCTTCGCCACGGCCTGCAACACGTCCAGCCGCCGCTGCGAAAGGGCGGCGCGTGCAGCCCTGAATGACAGCCGCGCCGCCATCTTTTCGAGGAAAGCCTTGATGAGACCAAGGATGAGAACCGCAACGGCGGCCGGGACGATCGCCATCATCGGCTGGCCATCAGCGATTTTTCCGACTGAAAAGGCAAGCAGGCCCGCCTGCGGCAGCCAGAGCAGGCCCGCCAGAACATGCAGCAGGGCCACGGACCGTCCCACCATTGGCGCTCGTGTCGTTTTCACGGCGCCCTTGTCACGCACGCTCCTGCGGTTGGCGCTGCCGAAGAAGCGTCGCCGCGCCGTATCGGGCGAAATCGCGGCGGGCGCGGGACAGCCTGCACCATTGCTATCGGCCGACTGGCGGATCTGTGCGGACATGTTCATGGCCGGTCTCCTCACCCGTCCTTCTTCGCGCCGCGGGGTCTGGCGAGAGAGACGATCTTGTCCTTGGCCTCCAGAAGCTTCGTAACCTTCGAGCCGAGCGCCAGAAGCGACGCCAGCCTTTCCGTCTCCAGCCGCTTCACATCATCATACCAGCCGGTGAGCTGCTCGATCAGCGTCTTCATCTCGTCGATGCGCTTTTGCGCGTGCCGCTCGCCCTCGTTTTCCGGTGTCTCCATCAGAATTTCACGCAGCACGCTGAGCGTCGGATCGATCTCACGCTTCTTGCGCTCTTCGGCAAGCGTGCGGAGAATTTGCCAGACATCTTCCGGTGTCGTGAAGAAATCGCGCCTGTCGCCGGGGAAATGCTTGAGAATTGCAAGGTTCCACGCCTGAAGCTCCTTCAGGCTCATCGACACGTTGGAACGGGAAATGCCGAGCGCTTCCACAATATCGTCCGCGCAGAGCGGCTGCGGCGAAATATAAAGCAAAGCATAGACTTGGCCGACAGTGCGGTTGATTCCCCAGCGGCTGCCCATCTCGCCAAAATGCAGCACGAAGGACTGAACGAGCGGGGAGAGCGTGGTCGGCATTTCTTTGCTTCCTGAATTTTCAGTAATTTCTGAAATTTCGATAACGCAAAAAACGAAAAGCGGCAAATCACCTTTTTGACCTGCGTCAAAATGTGCAGTCCGTTCGGGGAAGACGTCGGCGGATCGGGACCGGCTCGCCGGGGAGCAGGAGCAAACCTCTCGCAACCAAATTGATGATACCGATAACATCGGCAGCTATCGGCCGAGACTGAAATCCCGCGATAAAAACCGGCGGCGGAACCATCCGCCGCCGGTCAAAGGACCGCACACAAATACGGGAAGGCGCTCAAGAAAAAGCGATCTGGACCTTCATGGCGCGGCTTCGATCAGAAGCGAATTCGAAGGCCGAAATGGCATCGTCGAGATCGACGGTCTGGGTGATGAAGGGCTTGACGTCGATCAGGCCCTTGCGCATCAACTCGACACCGGTGGCGAATTCCTCGTGGAAGCGGAAGGAGCCGCGCAGATCGAGTTCCTTGGCGGTGATCGCCATCATCGGCAGGCTCATGTCGCCACCCAATCCAAGCTGGACGATGATGCCGCGCGGCCGCAGCGCGGCAATGCCGCCGGCGAGCGCCACGGCGGCACCCGAGCATTCGTAGAGAACGTCGAAAGTACCCTTGTTCGCACCATAGGCGGCAAGCGCATCGGGCTCATCCTTGCTGTTGATGACACGATCCGCACCCGCTTCGCGCGCCTTGGCAAGCGTGAAATCCGACAGATCGGTCGCGACGATTTCAGCCGCACCCGCCCGGCGGGCGGCGAGAATGGACAGGATACCGATGGGGCCGCAGCCGGTGACGAGCACGCGCTTTCCCAGCAGATCTCCGGCGCGGCGGGTGGCATGCAGCGTCACCGCCAGCGGTTCCGCCATGGCCGCCTCACCGGCGCTCAGACCGTCGGCCGGCACGCATTGCAACGCATCCGCCACCAGAACCTCACGGAAAGCACCCTGAATATGCGGGAAAGGCATGGCGCTGCCATAAAAGCGCATGTTGAGGCACTGGTTGTGCAGGCCTTCCTGGCAGAAGCGGCAGGTCCGGCAAGGACGCGACGGCGACACCGCCACCAGACCGCCGACCTTCAGCCCTTCCACGCCTTCGCCCAGCTCTTCGACGATGGCGGAGACCTCATGACCAAGCACCATGGGTTCACGAAGCCGCACGGCACCGAAACCGCCATGGTTGTAATAGTGGAGATCGCTGCCGCAAATCCCGCCGCGGACCAGACGAAGCCGCACTTCTCCCGGTCCCGGCGCTTCCTCCGGCCGCTCCTCGATGCGCACATCCTTTGCCCCATGGGCGACAATCGCTCTCATAAACAACTCCCGTTCAACCGCGCGCCACTGCGGCGCGCCCAAATTTCCGCATCCAGATCGTGACCGCACGGCGCACATTTCCCCGCCCTGCGGCCTCCTCCCGCGCCGGGTCCGTACCGAAACCGGGCGTTTAAGCCTTGACATCCACGTCTGAAAGGGATGAATGTTATCGATAACATAAACCTGTACGAATGCAATGTCGAGAGACTGGAGGAAACAGTGGGCCTTAATTTGTTCGATCTTTCCGGCCGCCGCGCCCTGATCACGGGTTCGTCCCAGGGCATCGGCTTCGCGCTGGCGCAAGGGCTGGCGGAAGCGGGAGCGGAAGTGGTGCTGAACGGGCGTGACGAAGCCAAGCTGAAGGCAGCCGCCGCCGGTATCAAGGGTGCGAAAACGCTTGCCTTCGACGCTACCGACCACGGCGCGGTGCGCGAGGCCATCGACCGTTTCGAAGCCGAAGTCGGCCCCATCGATATTCTGGTCAACAATGCCGGCATGCAGCACCGCACGCCGCTTGAAGATTTTCCGGCGGATGCCTTCGAGCGCCTGTTGCAGACCAACATCGCCTCGGTGTTCCACGCCGGACAGGCCGCCGCGCGCCACATGATTTCCCGCGGACGCGGCAAGATCATCAACATCGCCAGCGTTCAGACCGCCCTTGCCCGTCCCGGCATCGCGCCCTACACCGCCACCAAGGGCGCTGTCGGCAACCTGACGAAAGGCATGGCGACGGACTGGGCAAAATACGGCCTGCAGTGCAACGCCATCGCGCCCGGCTATTTCGACACGCCGCTGAACGCAGCCCTGGTCGCGGACGAAACCTTTTCGGCATGGCTTGAAAAGCGCACGCCGGCCGGCCGCTGGGGCAAGGTCGAGGAGCTTGTCGGTGCCTGCATCTTCCTGTCGTCCGACGCTTCATCCTTCGTGAACGGCCATATTCTCTATGTCGACGGCGGCATCACCGCCTCGCTATAAAAACGTCCATTCCGGAATGGCAGGCTGCGGCCGCCATCCGGAATGAACTGACGACACCGCGATCAGCCTGGGAGGAGGCCGTGAACACCATGACCGAGCAGAATAAAGTCGCCCTCATCGGCGCGGGCGCCATGGGCGGCGCAATCGGCACCCGGCTCATCGAAACAGGCAATCAGCTGACGGTTTTCGATCTGGATGCGGAAAAGGTAGCGGCACTGACCAACCTCGGCGCGCAGAGCGCCGGCACGGCGGCGGAAGCGGCGGCTATCTCCGATGTCGTGATCCTCAGCCTCAATTCGCCGAAGATCGTCCGTATCGCCGTCTTCGGCAAGGATGGCGTGGCGGCAGGGGCACGGCCCGGCACGCTGATCATCGACATGTCCTCCATCGATCCGGAAGCGACCAAGGAACTGGCCGCCGATGCCGCCGAGAAGGGGCTGCGCTGGGTGGACAGTCCCCTTTCGGGCGGCGCGCCCAAGGCACTCATCGGGCAATTGACGCTGATGGCGGGCGGCAGCGAGAAGGATGTGGCCGATGCCCATCGCGTGCTGCAACACGTGGCCAGCAACTACACCCATATGGGACCCTGCGGCGCCGGGCAGACGACCAAGCTGATCAATCAGGTTCTCTGCGGCCTGAATTTCCTTGCTGTCGCGGAAGCAACGCAGCTTGCGCTCGACGCGGGCGTCGATGCCGCCAAAATCCCGCAGGCGCTGAAGGGCGGCCGGGCGGACAGCGCCATCCTGCAGGAATATATGCCGCGTTATGTGGCGAAGGATTACCGCCGCACCGGCCGCATCGACAATATGGTGAAAGACCTGAACGGCGCGCAGGATCTTGCCCGGCGCACCAACACCGCCATGCCGCTGACGACGCTTTGCGCCGAGGTGCACCGCATGCTGACGGCTGCGGGACTGGGCGGCGAGGATCAGGCCGCGCTGATGGAATTTTTCAGCGGCGCGAAACGCACCTTCCCGGACTGATTGCGGTCAAGGACCAGAGCATTTTCGGCAAAAATGCGTAGCGGTTTTACGTCCGGAAAATGCGGAAAAATAAAAGGCTCGAGCACGTTCGACGCTTCCGCCAGACCGGACGCGCTCTAACGCTGACACATCGCAGCGGCGGCGGCCCTGTTGATGCAGCCCGTTATCGCCATTGCGAAATCGTCCCGCAGCGAAGATGATCGGGCGAATCGGCGCGGCGACTGCCCCGGCGACCGCAGATGCACGCATGCAGAGGATAATTTCCCGATGACCACCTCCGCGACCGGCACGGGGATTACAGGTATAGCCGTTTCCGGCAAGGGTTTCAGCGCCGAGATCGCTTATGAGGGCGCAACGCTTCTAAGCTGGCGGCCGCGGCCTGCCGATGGCGGCGAAGGCGAAAACCTTGTCGATGGTTATCTGACGCCCGCCGAGCTGCAATCACAGAATGGCGTCAGAAACGGCATTCTCGCGCCTTTCACCAATCGCATCCCGGACGGCCAATATGGCTTCGGCGGTGAAACGCACCACCTCGAACCCGTCCTTTCCCATGAGGCTCTCGTCTTCCACGGATTTGCCAGGGCCCTGCCCTTCGCGCTTCTGCAATCTTTCGAAGAATCCGGTGCACATATCCTCGTTTTCCGTACCGAAATATCGCCGACCGATTTCAGGGGTTATCCCTATCGGCTTGCCATCGAGGTGGAATATCGCTTTGCCGGCCACGAGGTCATCCTCGACATACGCGGCATCAATCGCGGCGACCGGCCCCTGCCTTTCGCCGCCGGCTGGCATCCCTATTTCCGCCTGCCCGGCATAACGTCCATCGACGATCTCCTTCTGACGCTGCCCTCGCGAACGGCGATTGAAACGGACGAGGATTTGATCCCTCTGCGAGCTCCCCAGACGGGAATAATCAAACGGGACGATCCCCGCTTTCTCCATGCGCCGCTGGCAGGCCATGTGCTCGATGTCTGCTTCACCAACCTTGTCGCATCCGAAAACGGGCTTTACGAGACGGTACTGGAGAACCGCCATGACGGTTCGAGCCTCACGGTCTGGCAGGAGCGTGGGCACATGCATGTCTTTACCGGCGACACGCTGGCCCGCGACAGGCGACAATCCATCGCGCTTGAACCGGTGGAGACGCCCACCAATGCCTTCAACCATCAGGAACTTGCGGATGCGATGACGCTGCAACCGGGCGAGACGCGAAGTTTCCGCTTTGGCGTCCGTTTTGTGGCGGCGCGCTGATCAGGGTTCGATGAACCCTCAGATATGCGTCGTCGGCAGTGACGACGATAGTTTCACCGTCTCCATGGAGATATAGGCTGACATGTCGTAAAGCTGCACGCGGCGCAGGATCTGTTTGTAGATCGTGTCGTAATATTCGACATTCGGCAGCACGAGTTTCAGAATATAGTCGAAATTGCCGGTGAGCCGGTGAACCTCGACGATTTCCGGTATGGTGCTGACGGCGGCATGAAACTGGTCCAGCCAGTCCTCCGCGTGCAGGCCGGTTCTCACCAGCAGGAAAACCGTGGTCGGCAGGTTGATCTTCCGCCGGTCGAGCAACGCCATCGTGCCCGTCACGTAACCTTCCGCCCGCAGCCGCGTGATGCGGCGCGAGCACGCGGATAACGACAGCGAAACCTCCTCCGCGATGTCAGTGAGCGGCGTTTCGGCATTTTCCTGGAGAATCGCAAGGATTCGGCGGTCACGGTCATCAATCATCCGCCGACAATGCACCGGTTAACGCAATGGCGCAAGAAATTTGCGATATTTTCTCATAAGGCGCGTCAGGTTTGCATCATTGCTGCGCAATCCCTTAAAAAACGCATGCCGTTTTCGTGCCCGTGATGGCATTCTTGTCTTCAATCAAACTTGATAAGGGAACTCTTATGAAACGGATCGGCCTGATCGGCGGCATGAGCTGGGAATCCACCGCAACCTATTACCGCATGATCAACGAGGCCGTGCGCGACAGCCGCGGCGGGCTGGTCTCGGCCGATATCGTCATGCATTCGCTCGATTTTTCCGAAGTCGTCGCCCTTCAGAAGGCTGACCGCTGGGACGAGGCCGGCGCGCTTCTGGGTGCTGCCGGTGCGCGCCTTGCCAATGCGGGTGCCGATTGCGTGCTGATCTGCACCAACACCATGCATCTCGTCGCTGAACAGGTGGCGAAAATGTCGGGCGTGGCGCTGATCGATATCATCGACGAAACCGCCGCAACGCTGAAGGTGGACGGACGCCGCAAGCCGCTGCTGCTCGCCACCCGCTACACGATGGAACATGGCTTTTACACCGACCGCATGCGCCGTCACGGTGTCGAGGTGGTCGTGCCCGATGCGGAAGACAGGGCTGCGATCCACGACATCATCTTCGGTGAACTCTGCCAGGGCGAGATCAAGTCCTGCTCGCGCGAGCGCTATCTCGCGGTCATCGAGAAGGCCCGCGCACTCGGCGTCGATTCCGTCATTCTCGGCTGCACCGAAATTTCCCTGCTGATCGACCCCGACGCCCTGCCGCTGCCGGGTTACGATTCGACCGCCATTCACGCGAAGGCCGCCGTCGGCTTCGCGCTCGGAAACAAGGCCCTGAACAGAGCCGCATGAATGTGCCGACTCTTTGCCTATTCCGGTAAACCGGTCTGGCTCGACAGCCTGCTGATCGAGCCGGAAGCGTCGCTGGTCAGCCAGTCCATGGCCGCAAGGGAAGCGAAAACCGTCGTCAATGGCGATGGTTGCGGCCTTGGCTGGTATGGCGAACGCGGAACGCCCGGCGTTTTTCGCGATACCAGACCCGCATGGTCCGATGCCAATCTGGCGGCACTTTGCCATCAGCTCCGCTCGGGCATGTTCATGGCGCATGTCCGCTCCGCCACATCAGGCGAGGTTTCCCGCGCCAATTGCCACCCCTTTTCCCATGGCCAATATCTGTTCATGCATAACGGCCAGATCGGCGGTTACGAACAGATAAGGCGCGATATCGATTCCCTCATTCCCGACGATATCTATGCATCCCGGCGCGGCACCGGCGACAGCGAAGCGATCTTCCTCATCGCCGCCGGCCTTGGCCTCGATGCCGATCCGGTGCACGCCATTTCCACCGCCCTTCGCCTCTGTCAGGAAAAGATGATCGCAGCTGGCGTCTCCTCCGCGCTGCGGTTCAGCGCCGTGCTGATGGATGGCGATTGCGTGCACGCCTTCCGCTGGTCGAGCGATGACAAGCCGCCGACACTCTACTGGCGCGGGCTGGAAGAAGGCATTGCGTTGAGTTCCGAACCCTTTTCCTTCGATTGCACTCCCTGGTGCGCCGTTCCACCGAATACCAGCGTGACGATCCGCGCCGGGGAAATGACGGCGCAACCTTTTTGCCTGCCGTAAACATCCGCTTTCACCACCGTATTTTCCGGTTTTCACACCGCCGCCGGCCGCGACCGGCGCAGCCGCGGCAACGCCCCATTTATTTTCATTGAATTTTCGCAGCCGCGAAGGCTAGTGTGTGATCCATGGCATCGGATCGAGATATGCACGATCTTCGGTTCGACGCGGAAAACAGAATATTAGAGCGAAACAGATTTCAGGACCGGTGAACCATTTAAAAGTGTTGCAGCCCCTCTCCCTTTCTTGAACGATGCCCGCCATCGCAACGACTATGCAGACCCGTTCGGGAACGGCGCATAATGGGCCGGCAATGCCTTCGGCGATCCTTGGAACGCAGAAGAAAAAGTCTTATTTTTCATAAACTTACGCTCTTCAACTTTCCGGAAAAATTGCTGTTGCCACACCTCCATATCGATGCATAAACTGGCATCAGCAAAGGCAACACGGATCGACCTCATCAGACCCTCTCCTCCCACCAAGGTGCTGACCGACCAATGATCAATAATCTCAACGCCGCCGATCTTCCCCGCCCCGCCCCGCGCAGTTCCAACCCGGAAATCATGGCGTCGGAAATCATCGAACGCCTGACCTACCGCATCGGCAAGGACGTCAAGGTTGCAAAACCGCACGACTGGCTGACCGCAACCATCCTCGTCGTGCGCGACCGCATCATCGACAAGTGGATGGAATCCACCCGCAAGGCCTATGCCAACAATTCCAAGCGCGTTTATTACCTGTCGCTGGAATTCCTGATCGGCCGCCTGATGCGCGACGCCATCTCCAATATCGGCCTGATGCATGAAATCCGCGACGCGCTGTCCTCGCTCGGCGTCGACCTTGACGTCATCGCCGGGCTGGAGCCGGATGCCGCGCTTGGCAATGGCGGCCTTGGCCGTCTCGCCGCCTGCTTTATGGAATCCATGGCGACCGTCGACATCCCCGCCTATGGCTACGGCATTCGTTACGTGCACGGCCTCTTCCGCCAGCAGATGGCGGATGGATGGCAGGTGGAGCTGCCGGAAACATGGCTGGCGCACGGCAACCCCTGGGAATTCGAGCGTCGCGAAAGCTCCTATGAAATCGGCTTCGGCGGATCGGTGGAGACAATCGGCGGTTATGAAGATCCGCAGCGTTTCGTCTGGAAACCGGCCGAACGCGTCATCGCCATGGCTTACGACACACCGGTCGTCGGCTGGCGCGGCACCCGCGTCAATACGCTCCGCCTCTGGTCGGCACAGCCGATCGACCCCATTCTACTGGCCGCCTTCAATGCCGGCGACCACATCGGCGCCCTGCGCGAGAGCAACAAGGCGGAAAGCCTGACGCGCGTTCTCTACCCTGCGGATGCGACGCCCGCCGGTCAGGAACTGCGCCTCAGACAGGAATTCTTCTTCTCCTCCGCCTCGCTGCAGGACATTCTGCGCCGCCATCTGCAGCAGTACCCGGATTTCACCTCGCTGCCTGAGAAGGTCTCGATCCAGCTCAACGATACGCATCCGGCCATTTCCATCGCCGAAATGATGCGTCTTCTGTGCGATGTCCACGGGCTGGAATTCGAGGAAGCGTGGAAGATCACGCAGGGCACCTTCTCCTACACCAACCACACGCTTCTGCCGGAGGCGCTGGAAAGCTGGCCGGTGCCGCTGCTCGAGCGTCTTCTGCCAAGACATATGCAGATCGTCTACGCCATCAACGCCAATACGCTGCTCTTTGCCCGCAAGGAAAAGAAGATGGCGGATCAGCAGATCCGTTCGATCTCGCTGATCGACGAAGGCGGCGAGCGCCGGGTGCGCATGGGCAACCTCGCATTTATCGGCTCACATTCCATCAACGGCGTTTCCGCCCTTCATACCGACCTGATGAAGGAAACGGTCTTTGCCGACCTGCACAGCCTTTATCCTGACCGTATCAACAACAAGACCAATGGCATCACACCGCGCCGCTGGCTGATGCAGTGCAATCCCGGCCTCACCGGCCTGCTGCGCGAGACGATCGGCGACGATTTCCTCGACGATGCGGAAAAGCTCACCCCACTCGACCGTTTCGCCGACGATGCCGGTTTCCGCGAGAAATTCGCCGAGGTGAAGCGTCTGAACAAGGTGCGGCTGGCAAACACGGTGGCGCAGCGCATGGGCATCCGCGTCGATCCCTCGGCCATGTTCGACATCCAGATCAAGCGTATCCATGAATATAAGCGCCAGCTTCTGAACCTTGTGGAAACGGTCGCGCTTTACGACCAGATCCGTTCCCACCCGGAACTGGATTGGGTACCGCGCGTTAAGTTCTTCGCAGGCAAGGCGGCGCCGAGTTATCACAACGCGAAGCTGATCATAAAGCTTGCCAACGATATTGCCCGGGTCATCAACAACGATCCGGCCGTGCGCGGGCTTCTGAAGGTGGTGTTTATTCCGAACTACAACGTTTCGCTTGCGGAAATCATGGTTCCCGCCGCCGATCTTTCGGAACAGATTTCGACGGCCGGCATGGAAGCCTCCGGCACCGGCAACATGAAATTTGCGCTGAACGGCGCGCTGACCATCGGCACGCTCGATGGCGCCAATGTGGAAATGCTGGAGCATGTCGGTTCCGACAATATCGTGATCTTCGGCATGACGGCGGATGAAGTGGCCAAGGCGCGTGCCGAAGGCCACAATCCCCGCGCGATCATCGAAGGATCGGCCGAGCTGTCGCAGGCGCTGTCTTCCATCGCCTCCGGCGTTTTCTCGCCGGATGACCGCTCACGTTTCGCCGGCCTGATCGACGGTATTTACAACAGCGACTGGTTCATGGTCGCCGCCGACTTCGACGCCTATGCCAATGCACAGCGCGAAGTGGACGCGATCTGGAGCGATCCGGATAGCTGGTATGCCAAGACAGTGCGCAACACGGCGCGCATGGGCTGGTTCTCGTCCGACCGGACGATCCGCCAATATGCCACCGAGATCTGGAGAGCCTGATGAAAAAACCGCTCAATTCGGCCGAAGAGAAAAAGACTGGCGACATCACGAAGGCTGAAATCGAGGCGATCAAGAGCGGTTTGCATTCCAATCCCTTTGCCCTTCTCGGCGTGCACGAAACGCCGGAAGGGTTTTCCGCCCGCTGTTTCATTCCCGGCGCCGAGGAGGTTTCCGTCCTGACGCTGGACGGAAATTTCGTGGGCGAATTGAAGCGGCTCGATCCGGACGGCTTTTTCGAAGGCCGGATCGATCTTTCGAAGCGACAGCCGGTGCGGTATCGCGCCAGCCGCGACGATGCCGAATGGGCGGTGACCGACCCTTACAGTTTCGGCCCGGTTCTCGGCCCCATGGACGATTATTTCGTCCGCGAAGGATCGCATCTGCGGCTCTTCGACAGGATGGGCGCGCATCCGCTGAAGCTCGAGGGCGTCGAAGGTTTCCATTTCGCCGTCTGGGCGCCCAACGCACGGCGCGTTTCCGTCGTCGGCGATTTCAACAATTGGGATGGCCGCCGACATGTCATGCGGTTCCGCAAGGATACCGGCATCTGGGAAATCTTCGCGCCTGACGTCTATGCCGGCTGCGCCTACAAATTCGAAATCCTCGGCGCGAACGGCGAGCTCCTGCCGCTGAAGGCCGATCCCTATGCCCGTCGCGCCGAGCTGCGGCCAAAGAACGCTTCCGTCACCGCACCGGAACTGGCGCAAAAATGGGAAGACCAGGCCCACCGCGAACATTGGGCGCAGGTGGACCAGCGCCGCCAGCCGATCAGCATTTACGAGGTGCATGCCGGCTCCTGGCAGCGCCGTGAGGACGGCACGTTCCTCAGCTGGGATGAACTCGCCGCCCAGCTCATTCCCTATTGTACCGATATGGGCTTCACCCATATCGAATTCCTGCCGGTTACCGAACATCCCTATGACCCCTCCTGGGGTTACCAGACGACCGGGCTTTATGCCCCGAGCGCCCGTTTCGGCGATCCGGAAGGTTTTGCGCGTTTCGTCAACGGCGCCCACAAGGTTGGTATCGGGGTGATCCTCGACTGGGTTCCGGCGCATTTTCCAACCGACGAGCACGGCTTGCGCTGGTTCGACGGAACGGCGCTTTACGAACATGCCGATCCGCGGCAGGGTTTTCACCCTGACTGGAACACGGCCATCTATAATTTCGGCCGCATTGAGGTGATGTCCTACCTCATCAACAATGCGCTTTATTGGGCCGAGAAATTCCATCTCGACGGGCTGCGCGTGGATGCGGTCGCCTCCATGCTCTATCTCGATTATTCCCGCAAGGAAGGTGAGTGGATCCCCAATGAATATGGCGGACGGGAAAATCTCGAATCCGTCCGCTTCCTGCAGAAGATGAATTCCCTCGTCTACGGCACCCATCCGGGTGTCATGACGATTGCCGAGGAATCCACCTCCTGGCCGAAAGTATCGCAGCCCGTCCACGAGGGCGGCCTCGGCTTCGGCTTCAAATGGAACATGGGCTTCATGCACGATACGCTGAGTTACTTCTCGCGCGAGCCGGTGCATCGCAAGTTCCACCATCAGGAACTGACCTTCGGCCTGCTTTACGCCTTCAGCGAAAATTTCGTGCTGCCGCTTTCCCATGACGAGGTGGTGCACGGCAAGGGATCGCTGATCGCCAAAATGTCCGGCGACGACTGGCAGAAATTCGCCAATCTGCGGTCCTATTACGCCTTCATGTGGGGTTATCCCGGCAAGAAGCTGCTGTTCATGGGGCAGGAATTCGCACAATGGAGCGAATGGAGCGAAAAGGGCTCGCTCGACTGGAACCTGCGCCAATATCCGATGCATGAGGGCATGCGTCGCCTCGTGCGCGATCTCAACCTCACCTATCGCTCAAAACCCGCCTTGCACGCCCGCGACTGCGAACCGGAAGGTTTCCGCTGGCTTGTGGTGGATGACCACGACAATTCCGTCTTCGCCTGGCTGCGCATGGCGCCGGGTGAAAAGCCGGTGGCGGTCATCTGCAATCTCACCCCGGTCTACAGGGAAAACTATTATGTGCCGCTTCCGCTTGCGGGGCGGTGGCGGGAGATTCTCAACACCGATGCCGAAATTTATGGCGGCAGCGGCAAAGGAAATGGCGGACGCGTTCAGGCGGTCGATGCCGGCGGCGATATCGGGGCGATGCTCGTCCTGCCACCGCTTGCCACGATCATGCTTGAGCCGGAAAACTGACAGACAGAGAGGGAGGACACCATGTCGGAAAAAAGAGTTCAGCCTTTGGCACGTGATGCAATGGCCTATGTCCTCGCAGGCGGCAGAGGAAGCCGCCTGAAGGAGCTGACGGACCGCCGGGCAAAACCCGCCGTCTATTTCGGCGGCAAGGCGCGCATCATCGATTTTGCGCTTTCCAACGCGCTCAATTCCGGCATTCGCCGTATCGGCGTCGCCACGCAATACAAGGCGCACTCCCTCATCCGCCACCTGCAGCGCGGCTGGGACTTCTTCCGTCCCGAGCGTAACGAAAGCTTCGATATTCTGCCGGCCTCCCAGCGCGTGTCCGAAACGCAATGGTATGAAGGCACGGCCGACGCCGTCTATCAGAACATCGACATCATCGAGCCCTATGCGCCGGAATATATGGTCATCCTCGCCGGCGACCATATCTACAAAATGGACTACGAATACATGCTGCAACAGCATGTCGATTCCGGTGCCGACGTGACGATCGGCTGCCTTGAAGTGCCGCGCATGGAAGCGACCGGCTTCGGCGTGATGCATGTGAATGAAAAAGACGAGATCATCGACTTCATCGAAAAACCCGCCGATCCGCCGGGCATTCCCGGCAATGAGGGTTTCGCGCTCGCCTCGATGGGCATTTACGTCTTCCACACGAAATTCCTGATGGAAGCCCTGCGCCGCGATGCCGCCGACCCGACCTCCAGCCGCGACTTCGGCAAGGACATCATTCCCTATATCGTCCAGCACGGCAAAGCCGTCGCCCACCGCTTCGCCGATAGCTGCGTGCGTTCGGATTTCGAACATGGCCCTTACTGGCGCGACGTCGGCACCATCGACGCCTATTGGCAGGCCAATATCGACCTGACGGATGTGGTGCCGGACCTCGATATCTACGACAAGTCCTGGCCGATCTGGACCTATGCGGAAATCACCCCGCCGGCGAAATTCGTGCATGATGACGAGAACCGCCGCGGTTCGGCCGTGTCATCGGTCGTCTCCGGCGACTGCATCATTTCCGGCGCCTCGCTCAATCGCAGCCTCTTGTTCACAGGCGTGCGCGCCAATTCATACTCCCGCCTTGAGAATGCCGTAGTACTGCCGAGTGTGAAGATCGGGCGTCATGCCCAGCTCAGCAATGTCGTCATCGACCATGGCGTGGTCATTCCGGAAGGACTGATTGTAGGAGAAGACCCAGAACTGGATGCCAAACGTTTCCGCCGCACCGAAAACGGCATTTGCCTTATCACCCAATCGATGATCGACAAGCTGGACCTGTAGAGCCGATGAATGTCCTTTCGGTTTCATCCGAAATCTATCCCCTGATCAAGACCGGAGGGCTCGCCGACGTTGCCGGCGCGCTCCCCATCGCGCTTGAAGCCCATGGCGTCACGACGCGCACGTTGATACCCGGATATCCGGCGGTGAAAGCCGCCGTGACGGACCCCGTCAAATGTTTCGAATTTACCGATCTGCTCGGCGAAAAAGCCGATGTGCTCGAAGTGCGGCATGAGGGGCTCGACCTCCTCATTCTCGATGCGCCCGCCTATTACGAGCGCTCCGGCGGCCCCTATCTCGACCAGACCGGCAAGGATTATCCCGACAACTGGAAGCGTTTCGCGGCGCTGTCGCTGGCAGCCGCCCGCATTGCCGCCGGCGCGCTTCCCGGCTGGCGGCCGGATATGGTGCATGCCCATGACTGGCAGGCCGCGATGGCGCCGGTCTATATGCGTTATGCTGAGACGCCCGAAATTCCGAGCCTTCTCACCATCCACAACATCGCCTTCCAGGGCCAGTTCGGCGCAAATATTTTCAGCAAGCTTGGCCTGCCCGCCCATGCCTTCGGCATGGAAGGCATCGAATATTACAACGATGTCAGCTTCCTGAAGGGCGGCCTGCAGACGGCGACGGCGCTCAGCACCGTCAGCCCGTCCTATGCCGAGGAGATCCTCACCCCGCAATTCGGCATGGGCCTGCACGGCGTCATCGGCAGCCGCTCCCATGTGCTGCACGGCATCGTCAACGGCATCGATGCCGATGTCTGGAACCCGGCGACGGACCATCTGATCCACGATAATTATTCGGCCGCCAATCTCAAGAACCGCACCCTGAACAAGAAGGCGGTGGCCGAACATTTCCGCATCGACGATGATGACAGCCCGCTTTTCTGCATCATCTCCCGCCTCACCTGGCAGAAGGGCATCGATCTCATGGCGGAAGCTGTGGACGAGATCGTTTCCCTCGGTGGCCGCCTCGTGGTGCTGGGCGCAGGAGAAGTGGCGCTTGAAGGCGCGCTTCTGGCGGCCGCATCCCGCCACCATGGCCGCGTCGGCGTTGCCGTCGGTTACAACGAACCGCTGTCGCATCTGATGCAGGCGGGCTGCGATGCGATCATCATTCCCTCGCGTTTCGAACCTTGCGGCCTCACCCAGCTTTACGCGCTGCGCTACGGCTGCATTCCGGTCGTCGCCCGCACCGGCGGCCTTGCCGACACGGTGATCGACGCCAACCACGCCGCCATCGCCAATAAATCGGCGACCGGCGTGCAATTCTCGCCCGTCACGCTCGATGGTCTGAAACAGGCGATCCGCCGGACCGTCCGTTATTACCACGACCCGAAACTATGGACACAAATGCAGAAACTCGGAATGAAATCCGATGTTTCCTGGGAAAAGAGCGCCGGCCTTTACGCCGCGCTTTACAGCCAGCTTATTTCGAAAGGCCATTGAAACAATGATCAAGACCGTTCAGACCAAGCCCTATCAGGACCAGAAGCCGGGCACTTCAGGCCTGCGCAAGAAGGTGCCAGTCTTCGCCCAGGAAAATTACGCCGAAAACTTCATCCAGTCGATCTTCGACGCGCTTGAGGGCTTTCAGGGCCAGACGCTGGTGATCGGCGGCGACGGCCGTTATTACAACCGCGAAGTCATCCAGAAGGCGATCAAGATGGCCGCCGCCGCCGGTTTCGGCAAGGTTCTGGTCGGTCAGGGCGGCATTCTTTCCACGCCAGCCGCCTCCAACGTCATCCGCAAATACAAGGCTTTCGGCGGCATCGTGCTCTCCGCCAGCCACAATCCCGGCGGCCCGAACGAAGATTTCGGCATCAAATACAATATCGGCAATGGCGGCCCCGCACCGGAAAAGATCACCGACGCGATCTATGCCCGCTCGAAGGTCATCGACAGCTATAAAATCTCCGACGCCGCCGATATCGATCTCGACAAGGTGGGCAGCTTCAAGGTGGACGACCTGACGGTCGAGGTGATCGACCCGGTTGCCGACTACGCCGCCCTGATGGAAGAGCTGTTCGATTTCGCCGCCATCCGCGCGCTGATCGCCGGCGGTTTCAAGGTCGTGGTCGATTCCATGAGCGCCGTCACCGGCCCCTATGCCGTGGAAATCATCGAAAAGCGTCTCGGCGCGCCGAAGGGTTCGGTGCGCAACGCAACGCCGCTGCCGGATTTCGGTGGCCACCACCCCGATCCCAACCTTGTCCACGCCAAGGAGCTTTATGACGACGTCATGAGCCCGGAAGGCCCCGATTTCGGCGCGGCTTCCGATGGCGATGGCGACCGCAACATGGTGGTCGGCAAGGGCATGTTCGTCACCCCGTCCGACAGCCTCGCCATCATCGCGGCCAATGCCAAACTGGCCCCCGGTTATGCCGCCGGCATTTCCGGCATCGCCCGCTCGATGCCGACGAGTGCGGCAGCGGACCGTGTCGCCGAGAAGCTCGGGCTTGGCATGTATGAAACGCCGACCGGCTGGAAATTCTTCGGCAATCTCATGGATGCCGGCAAAGTGACGATCTGCGGCGAAGAAAGCTTCGGCACAGGCTCCAACCATGTGCGCGAAAAGGACGGCCTGTGGGCCGTGCTCTATTGGCTGAACATCGTCGCCGCGCGCAAGGAAAGCGTGAAGGACATCGTCACAAAGCACTGGGCCGAATATGGCCGCAACTATTATTCCCGCCACGACTATGAGGAAGTGGATTCGGACGCCGCCAACACGCTGGTCGCCACCCTGCGCGAAAAACTCGCCACGCTTCCCGGCACCAGCTATGGCAATCTGAAGGTCGCGGCGGCGGATGATTTTGCCTATCACGATCCGGTCGATCAGTCGGTCAGCAAAAATCAGGGCATCCGCATCCTGTTCGAAGGCGGTTCGCGCATCGTGCTGCGCCTTTCCGGCACGGGTACTGCGGGCGCCACACTTCGCCTTTATGTCGAGCGTTACGAGCCGGATGCGGCCCGTCACGGCATCGAAACGCAGGAAGCGCTCGCCGATCTGATTTCCGTTGCCGATACGATCGCCGGCATCAAGGCCCATACCGGCCGCAACGCACCGAGCGTTATTACGTAAGGGCTTGCCGCCCGCTCATGAGGGACGCACTGAAAGCGTCCCTCACTCGGCCTTGCCTCCCTTTTCCATTCTGGAAGAGAAACACCATTTCCCGGAGAGACAGACCATGCAGACACCTTCCGTTTTCCCCAAAGGTGCAATCCAGACGGAAAACGGAACGGAATTCACGGTCTATTCCCGGCACGCCTCGCAGATCGATCTCTGCCTTTTCGATGCGAAGGGCGAAAAAGAAACGGCCCGTTTGCCGATGGCGCGCGGTGAAGATGACGTTCACCGGTTGACCGTCGCCGACGCCGGCCCCGGCAAGCGATACGGCTTTCGCGCTCACGGCATTTACGCCCCCGAGCACGGCCTCTGGTTCGATCCTGCGAAACTGCTGCTCGACCCCTATGCCACGGAGATCGACCGCCCCTTCCGGCACGATCCCGCGCTTTACGCCTTTGGTGCGGAAACCGGCGGGATCATGCCGAAGGCGATCCTTTCGCAGCATGAGCCGGTCCGGCGTCAACCGCCGTTTTTTGCCGAAGGCGGACTGATTTACGAACTCGCCGTCAAATCCTTCACCCGGCTGCACCCTGAAGTGCCGGAAGAGATCAGGGGCACCGTCGCCGCACTTGCCCATCCCGCCATTGTCGCGCACTTGAAAAAAATCGGTGTCGATGCGGTGGAGTTGATGCCGATCACCGCATGGATCGATGAGCGCCACCTGCCGCCACTCGGCCTTTCCAATGCCTGGGGTTATAATCCCGTCGGTTTCATGGCGCTCGATCCGCGCCTCTGCCCCGGCGGCGTGTGGGAATTGCGGGATACGGTTGCGGCGCTGCATGCGCAAGGCATCGGCGTCATTCTCGATCTGGTCTTCAACCATACGGGCGAAAGCGATATCGAAGGTTCTATCCTGTCGTTGCGTGGGCTCGATAACCTCACCGCCTTCCGCCACCCACCGGGAAAGCCGGGTGTGCTGGTCAACGATACCGGCACTGGCAACACGGTCGCCTGCGACCATCCCTATATTCGCCAGCTCATCATCGATTCCCTCAGGCATTTCGTTCTGAATGCCGGGGTAGACGGCTTCCGCTTCGACCTCGCGCCCGTGCTCGGGCGAACGGCCAATGGCTTCGACATGGCAAGCGAGACGCTCGCGGCCATGCATTCGGACCCGGCACTTTACGACCGCCTGCTGATCGCCGAACCATGGGATATCGGCCCCCGCGGATATCAGCTCGGCAATTTCCCCGAAAGCTTTCTGGAATGGAACGACCGCGCCCGCGACGATATGCGCCGCTTCTGGCGCGGCGACGCCGGCACCACCGGGGCGCTGGCCGATGCGCTTTCCGGATCTTCGCCGATCTTTTCCCGCCATGGCCGCTTAAACAGCCGCAGCGTCAATTTTCTCGCCGCCCATGACGGTTTCACCCTGTTCGATCTCGTCAGCCACGAACACAAGCACAATGAAAAAAACGGCGAGAACAATCGCGACGGCCATAATGAAAACCACTCCTGGAACAATGGTTTCGAAGGCCTGACGGATGATCCCGCCATTGTCGCCGCCCGCATTGCGGACGTTAAGGCGCTGCTTTCCACCCTGTTCGTCAGCCGCGGCGTCTTGATGCTGACCGCCGGCGATGAGGGCGGCCGCAGCCAGCATGGCAACAACAACGCCTATTGTCAGGACAATGACATCACCTGCGTCGACTGGTCTTCGCTTGCCCCCGAGCTGATCGATCACACCGCATTTCTCGCAGCGCTTCGCAAACGCTTCGGCGTCTTTTCTCAGACCGGTTTCTTCTCTGGTCGCGGCGACGTGACATGGCTTGCCCCGGGCGGGAAACCCATGACAGTCACTGACTGGGAAAGACCGGATGGGCCTTCCTTCGCCATGGTGCTTTCCACCCCGGACCGGGAGGCTGGCGAGGAGGCCGAGCTTGCCGTGCTCATCAACCGCAGCCGGGAAGTCGTGCCTTTCACCCTGCCCGGCGACGACTGGCGCGCGATCGGCACGGACTTCGGCAATCCCGCATTCCTGCCGGCCCGTTCGGTGGTGTTTTATCTGAGAGCAAAACCATCGAATTGACCGGGAGTATGCTGTCCCCGACAAGACGGCGGGAACAGCAGGGTCAGACACGGCTCACGCCGAGGCCGGTGTCGCTGTCGCAATGTCTTCCAGACAAAGCCAATGGTGCATGCGCTCCGGCCAATGCAACATTCTGGGCGGAGGGAAATCCGCCTCCCCGAAACAGCCAGCGGAAACGGAAATCGCACCGGCCAACGCCTCGGCGCTCATAAAGACGACCGTTCCGCAATCGGTGCAAAAATGCTGCTCCAGCCAGCGCCCCGATGTTCCCGTGCGCCGCCATGCCTTCGTATCGCCCCTTCGCCTGATGATCGCAGTCTCCGGATAGATGGCGCGATAGGCGAAGGCCGTGCCGGTGCAACGCTGACATTCGTTGCAGGCGCAGGCATAGACCGATCGCGGCTCACCGTTCAGTTCAAGTTCCACGCTCCGGCAGGAACAGCTTGCCTTGCGCAGCTTATGCATTCGCCACACAAACATCTGGTTTCATGATGTCTCTCTTTGCTAGATGTCTCTCTCAAGGTTTGGGCGAGCGCTCGCGGTGAAACTATCGTTTTCACACGGCGCCATGAAGTACGCACCTTGAGGTTCGTGCCTAAATCTGTCAGGAGGCGACACATGACCAGCGGCCAGAAGGGCGATACCGAAGAATGCGGCTTTGCCGGAGCCTTGAAGGCGATTGGTGGCAAATGGAAACCGTCACTCTTGTGGTCCCTGCATATTCGGCCGCATCGTTTCTCCGAACTGCGGCGATCCTTGCCGGGTATCAGCGAAAAGGTTCTCACCCAGCATCTGCGGCAAATGGAGAGCGACGGGCTGATCAGCCGCCATGATTATGGTGAAGTGCCGCCACGGGTCGAATATTCAATCACACCGCACGGCTTCAGCTTGAACGACGCTGTCACCGCCATGTCAAAATGGGGTAAGCAGCATGAAAACCGGAAATCGCAGAGAACGACCGAACCATTGACGAGGTAACATGGCAAAAGACATAGGGCTGGCGGAGATGAAAAATCTGGTCGGCACGGAAATGGGCGTTTCCGACTGGATTACCGTCGACCAGACGATGATTGACGCCTTCGGAAAAGCGACGCTGGACGAACAGTTCATCCACACCGACCCGGAACGCGCCAAAGCGGAAAGTCCGTTTGGCGGCACCATCGCGCATGGGTTCCTGACGCTGTCCCTGCTGTCGGCGCTGAATTACGATGCCCTGCCCCGCATCCGCGAACAGACCATGGGCATCAATTACGGCTTCGATGCCGTGCGCTTCGTCACACCGGTCAGGAGCGGCGCGCGGGTGCGTGGCCGTTTCACGCTGGCGGAAGCGCGGTTTCGCGGCGCGGCGATGCTGATGACGACCTATGATGTGACGGTGGAAATCGAAAACGAGAAGAAGCCGGCGCTCACCGCCCGCTGGACCACCATCAGCCAGTTCAACCCGGAAGACAGGCCGGAAGACGCCTGAGACCGGGCACATGCCCGCCGCCACGCTGCAAATCTGGCAATGCGGCGGGAAGGTCGGGAATGGTGCGAGGGGGTTAGTCCTGCCAGATGAAGAAGGTTTGCCTCCTCATCCGGCCTTTAGGGGTCTCTTCTCCCCGGCGGGGAGAAGAGAGAAGCCATAAGCTTCGTGCGAGATTACGCTGCAGTCGGACACGATCCGCGTTTAAACCGCTACGTCCGCGGCCGCCTCCTGCAACAGCCCGCCAACATATTCGGCAAAAGAGCGCCAGCATTCCACCCGGAACGTATCGTCCGCCGTGCGCAGCAACACCACCTCCGCCTTGCCGAAAACAGTTCGCGAGCAGGCGCCGACCGGGAACCTTGTCAGGGAAAGATCCTGCGGGCAGCCGGCATTGAGTGCCGCTTCCGCACCGGGACCGGAGACAATGATGGCCGTGTTACGGTGGGAAATATCGGTTGCCGAAAACAGGCCGGAAACGCCGGAGAGCACCGCCATCAGGTCGCTTTCACCCTGATCGATCACCAGCCATTCATCCGGGCCGAGCCACAAAGCGGATCGCAGGCCCGAGGTGACGGAGCTTTTCGGGCCGGTGGGCAAGGCAAGACCGAGCGCTTCCGACAGGGCCGTCACGGCGCTTTCCCGGGCGCGCAGCGACAACCGCGAGGCGGAGGCGGCCGGTTTCAGCGAAACGAAGGGCGAGCCGCCGTGAAAATCCTCAAGCACGGATTTGCGTTTTGCGTGAAGTTTGTCAGCCATTGAGACGGGCTCCTTCCTTGTCGAGGAAGACCATGTCGGTCACTTCGACGGCAATGGTTTTATCGGCGAGCGGAATGTAGAGCGTTTCGCCCATGCGCGCCCTGCCATCCGCCACCAGCGCGAAAGCGATGGAATGGCCGAGATTTTCCGACCAATAAGCGGAGGTGACATGGCCGAGCATGGTCATGGGTTTCGGCTGGTTCGGATCGACGACGATCTGGCCGCCCTCGTCCGGAACGGTCAACCGGTCCTTCGTTTTCAGACCCACCAGCTGCTTGCGGCCGGAGCGCGTGAGATCGGGGCGTTTGAGGCCACGAATGCCGACGAAATCCGTCTTCTTCTTGGAAACGGCCCAGGCAAGCCCGGCATCGTCAGGTGTCACCGTGCCGTCCGTATCCTGCCCGACGATGATATAACCCTTTTCCGCACGCAGGATATGCATGGTCTCGGTGCCATAAAGGCAGCCGCCGACGGCTTCCGCCCTTTCGCGGATCGCCGACCAGACGGCTGCGCCATAATCGGCCGGAACGTTGATTTCGAAACCGAGTTCGCCGGTAAAGGACACGCGGAAGAGCCGCGTCGGCACGCCGCAGAAAGTGCCTTCGGCCACCGCCATATGCGGGAAGGCCTCCGGCGAGAGATCGATGCCCTCGACGAAGGGCGCGATAACCTCGCGCGCCTTTGGCCCCTGCACGGCAATCACGGCCCATTGTTCGGTGGCCGAAGTGAGCCAGACATTGAGGTCGGGGAATTCGGTCTGGAGATAATCCTCCATGTGCTGGAGAACGCGCGGCGCGCCGCCCGTCGTCGTCGTCACATGGAAACGATCTTCGGCAAGACGGCCGACAACACCGTCGTCGTAAACGAAGCCGTCTTCGCGGGTCATGATGCCGTAACGGCAGCGGCCGGGTTTCAGCGTGTCCCAGGCATTGGTATAGATGAGGTTCAGGAACTTCGCCGCATCCGGGCCGACCACTTCGATCTTGCCGAGCGTGGAGGCATCGAACACGCCGACACTTGTCCGAACCGTCTTGCACTCGCGGTTGATCGCCTCATGCATGTCCTCGCCCGCCCGCGGGAAGAACCAGGCGCGCTTCCAGTTGCCGACATCCTCGAACACCGCACCGGCCGCGAGCTCTTCCTCGTGCATCGGCGTCTTGCGGGCCGGGTCGAACAGTGCGCCGCGCGAATGATTGATAAGCGTGCCGAAGGTGACCGGCGTATAGGGCTGGCGGAAGGTGGTGAGACCGACCTTGGGCAAGTCCCGGCCAAGCGCCTCCGATGCGATGGCAAGGCCATGCATATTGGACATCTTGCCCTGATCCGACGCCATGCCATTGGTGGTGAAGCGCTTGATATGCTCGACGGAATGCATGCCTTCACGCACGGCAAGGCGGATATCCTTGGCGCAGACATCGTGCTGGAAATCGATGAAGGCCTTGACGCCGGTGCCCTCACCCGCGCCTTCGGCCGCACCGATCATGCCGCCTGTCCAAATCCTGGCATTCTCGCCGGAAAACTCCACGGCACCACCGCCGGCAGCCGCAGCCTCGGCGATCAGCGCGGAAAGATCGTCCGTGCCGTTGCAGGCGCCGATGGAAACACCGTTCTGCACATGGATATCGGGCAGGAAACGCTGGTTAGCCGCGTCAAACTTCAGCTTGCCGCGCGATTGCGAGAAAAGATGCACCGATGGCGTCCAGCCGGCGGAAACCACAAGCGCATCGATGGCGATCTTGCGCTTGTTGGAGCCGCCATTGCGGCCAACGGTCATGGAAGACACACGCAGGCGGCCGGCGGTGTTGTAAACGCTATGGCCAGCCAGCACTTCGATGCCGAGCGCCCGCGCCTCATCCAGCAGGCGCTGATCCGGGTTCTCGCGGCAATCGACGATGGCGGCGATCTTCACCCCGGCCTTCTTCAGATCGAAGGCCGTCTCATAGGCCGAATCATGGGCGGTGTAGACCCCGACATTGTGGCCGACGGCCACACCGTACTGGTTGAGATAGGTGCGTGCGGCCGAGGCCAGCATGATGCCGGGGCGGTCATTATTGGCAAAGACCATGTGGCGTTCGATCGCACCCGCCGCCAAAACGACCTTTTTGGCGCGCACCTGCCACAGCCGCTCGCGCGGCTGGTGTCTGGCGGGCGTTGCGAGATGATCGGTCACCCGCTCGGCCAGCGCCACGAAATTATGGTTATAATAACCAAAAGCGGTGGTGCGGGTTAGAACCCGCACATTGGGCAGGGACTTCAGTTCGGCAAAAACCTTTTGCGCCCATTCGTAACCGGGCAGGCCGTCGATGACAGTACCAGTGTCGAAACGCAGCGCGCCGCCGACTTCGGCATTTTCATCGACCAGAATGACGCTGGCGCCGGTTTTCGCGGCAGCAAGCGCCGCGGTCAGACCGGCGACACCGGCACCGGCCACCAGCACGTCGCAATGGGCGTAACGGCCGGAATAATGATCCGCATCCGGCTCGCCCGGTGCCTTGCCGAGACCGGCGGCGCGACGGATCAGCGGTTCGTAAATCCTGTGCCAGGCGGCCTTCGGCCACATGAAGGTCTTATAATAAAAACCAGCCGCGAACATCGGCGACAGGAGATCGTTGATGGCGTTCAGATCGAAGGAGAGCGACGGAAAGCGGTTCTGCGAGGAGATGATCGCGCCGTCGAACACTTCCTGCACCGTGGCGCGAACATTGGGCTGCTTGCGCAGGCTGTCCCGCGACACATCGATCAGCGCATTCGGCTCTTCCGGCCCGGCGGACAGGAAACCGCGCGGCCGGTGATATTTGAACGAGCGGCCGATCAGATGCACGCCATTGGCCAGAAGCGCGGAGGCGACCGTGTCCCCCTCCAGCGCCTGATAAATCTTGCCATCGAAGGTGAAGCGCGCGGTTCTGGCCGGGGTGAGACGACCGGCCCCCTTGATACGAAAATCGCCGCTCATTGCCCGGCTCCCTTTTCTGCGGAAAGGACCGTTTCAGCGTCCGGCTTCGGTTCGCCTGCCTTGTAGGTCATCAGGAATTTGTCGCTGACCGAATCGCGGGCGGCGTTGAAGAAGCGGCCGCAGCCGTGAATGTGACGCCAGCGCTCGAAAACGAGGCCCTTGTCATTGTCGCGGATGAAGAAATAGTCGGCGAAGGCCTCGTCGGAAATATCGGCGATGTTTTCCGGCCGGGCGATATGGGCTTCGCCCGCCCAGCGGAATTCCAGTTCGGAACGGTCTTCCCCGCAATAGGGGCAATGGATCAGAAGCATCGTCGCTCCACCTAGAGAGAATTTTCCGGAAGCGCTGTTCCGGCGGGTTGGTCACACAGCCGCTTTCCCATGGCTACGAAAGGGGAAAGCCGCTTTAAAAGCTGCTCGAAATTATCGAAAGGGCGTAGCGCCGAGGCCCGGCCCATATTGACGATGGCAACCGCCATCATGTCGGTGTCGATTGCGAAGGGGTAATCCTGCTCGCCATCCTCCTTCTCGCCGACAAAATAAACCATCTTGTTCGCGAGACTCGGAGCACAGAGAAGCAGGCCTTTTTCCGCCATGAAGGGCCAGTCTTTCTCACCCTGCATCCTCGCAATCTTCTGGCTGCGAAAATCCCTGGCCTCGGGAATGACGCTGCCGACGGGCACGGCCACGGCCACGCCTGATATGGTGATCGCAAGCATGGCCGCCGCCAGCATCAATGCGCCACCGCGGCAGCGGCAGCCTCATCGATAAGACGGCCGGTGCGGAACCGGTCGAGCGTCAGCCCCGCCGCCAGACGATGCGGTTCGCCGCGCGCAATGAGATGCGCGAAAAGATTGGCCGAACCCGGCGTCGCCTTGAAACCGCCCGTACCCCAGCCGCAATTGACGAAGAGGTTCGGCACCGGCGTCACGCTCTGGATCGCCGAGCGGTCGGGCGTGTTATCGGTGATGCCGCCCCATTGCCGCATCATCTTGACGCGGCGGAAGATCGGGAACAGCTCGCAGATGGCGTCCAGCGTATGGGTGATGATCTGCAGGCCGCCGGTCTGGGAATAGGAGTTATATTGGTCGGTGCCGGCGCCGATGACCAGCTCGCCCTTGTCGGATTGCGAAATATAGGCGTGGACCGTGTTGGACATGACCACGCAGGGGAAGATCGGCTTCAGCGGCTCCGACACCAGCGCCTGCAGCGGGTTGGAATGCAGCGGAACGCGGACATCCGCCATCTTCATGATGACGGAGGAATGACCGGCGGCGGAAACGCCGATTTTTTTCGCGCCGATGAAACCGCGATTGGTCTCCACACCCGTCACCGCACCGTCCGGTCCACGGCGAATGCCCGTGACCTCGCAGTTCTGGATGATGTGCACGCCGCGGTCGGAGGCCGCGCGGGCATAACCCCAGGCCACCGCATCGTGGCGCGCCGTGCCGCCGCGGCGCTGGAGGGCAGCGCCGTTGATCGGATAACGCGCATTGCCTGATATATCGAGCGGCGGGCAATAGGCTTTCGCCTGCTCCGGCGTCAGCCACTCATTGTCGATGCCGTAGAGACGATTGGCATTGATATGGCGGCTGAAGGACTGCCGATCATGGATATTGTGCGACAGCATCATCACGCCGCGCGCCGAATACATGACGTTGTAATTGAGATCCTGGCTCAGGCCTTCCCACAGTTTCAGGGAATGCTCATAAATATCCATGCTCTCTTCATAGAGATAGTTGGAGCGGATGATGGTGGTGTTGCGGCCGGTATTGCCGCCGCCGAGCCAGCCTTTTTCCAGAACCGCGACATTGGTGATACCGTGCTCCTTGGCAAGATAATAGGCGGCACCGAGACCGTGGCCGCCGCCGCCGATGATGATGACATCGTAATCCTTGCGCGGCTCGGGTGAGGACCATTGCGCATCCCACCCCTTGTGACCCCTGAGCGCCTCGCGCGCCACGGCGAAAACGGAATATTTGCGCATTCGCAGTCTGCTCCTTAAGAACCGGCCTGATGCCGGAAGCATGGTTCCGGCCCGTATCATACACATGGCAAATCGGGATGGGAGGCAATATCCATTTTGCGACGCCGCAATGCTTTTGTTTCGACATCGCAGGCACATTGCCGGGGAGGCTGCATTTTACAGGCTGATTCTGCGCTACCGGCTGGACTTGCTGCAAATGATCTGTTATTGCACGTCACCAATCGCCCGGCTCGACAGCCGAACGAACGATTTTTTATTTGCGTGCGAATGCCTTATTCACATAGCAAATTAACCAAACCAAAGGAACGGGATTCACGTGCAGGTACTAGTCCGCGACAATAACGTTGATCAGGCGCTCCGCGCCCTGAAGAAAAAGATGCAGCGCGAAGGCATTTTCCGTGAAATGAAAATGCGCGATTACTACGAAAAGCCCTCCCAGAAGCGCGCCCGCGAAAAGGCTGAAGCCGTTCGCCGCGTTCGCAAGCTGGCACGCAAGCGTGCACAGCGCGAAGGTCTGGTTGCAGGCCCCCGCGCAGGCCGTTAATAGGCCGTCTTTTGGACGTTTTTGAATGCTTGTTGGGCGGGGGCGATCAATTCGCCGCCGCTCTTTGTGTTTGTGGCCGGAGAACGCTCTTGAAAACGACCGTGAGACCGGCCTGCGAGGGAACCCACACCGAATGATCGCTGTCGACGCCTGTGTTGTGAAAAACTCCGATGCCTCCACGCGCCGGGTGCCATTGAAAAACAACAGAGGGTTCCGCGCTTCTCTGGTCGTCTGTACCGTCCTTGCCGGTCTTTCCGGCTGTGCGACATCCAACCAGACGGAAGATGTCTTCAGGATCGACCGCGCCCAGGGTTCGCAGGAAAACATCGCCTCGCTCACCTCGGTCATCAACGCCAATCCGCAGGATCCCGAAGGCTATAACGTCCGTGGCTCGGCTTACGGCCGCGCCGGCGATTCGCGCCGCGCCATCGAGGATTTCAACAAGGCGCTGCAGCTCAACCCGCGCTTTTATCAGGCCTATGCCAACCGCGCGCTGGTCTATCGCAACTCCGGGCAGCAGCAGCAGGCCCTGCAGGACTACAACGCCGCCCTGCAGATCAATCCAAGCTACGATGTAGCGCTGATCGGCCGTGGCAATCTTTACCGCCAGTCCGGGCGTGTGAACGAAGCCTTCAACGATTTCTCCCGCGCCATCGAGCTTGAAACCACCGATGGACGCGCCTGGCACAATCGCGGCCTGATCTACCAGCTGCGCAACCAGCATGCCCAGGCCATCGAGGACTTCTCCAAGGCAATCTCGCTGTCATCGACATCGCCGGAGCCCTATAACGGCCGCGGCCTTTCCTATGTCGCGCTGAATGACGACGAAAACGCCTTCGCGGATTTCAACCACGCCATTTCGCTTGACGACAAGGTGGCGGAATCCTGGGCCAACCAGGCGCTGGTCTATGAGCGTCGCGGCGAGATGGCCAAGGCCGCCAAGTCCTATTCGCACGCGGCACGGCTCGATCCAAAATACAAGCCGGCGCTCGATGGCGTTGCCCGCACACGCGGCGCCAGCGCTTCCTGAAGCCAGAAAAAGGCTGACAAAAAAGCCGGCGGTGCAAGGCACCCGCCGGCTTTTTTATGGGAAAAGCGCAGGCCTCAATGGCTGTCGCGGCGCGCCTCGGGGGCGGCGGCACCCGACCACAATTCGGCCTGCACGGCGTTTTGAAATTCCATGACCTCGCGCCGCATGGCAGCGTCCTCATAGCCCAATCCCGTCAGATAGGCGGCCAGCTCGCGGCATTCCCTGCGCCAGAAATCATTCGCCTCCACACCATGCAGACGGTCAAGCATGGTTGCGCACCGTTTTACATCGGCAATGCGGTTCTTTGCCGGAAAGGCGATTACTTCTGAACTCGTCGTCACGCGGGCACCCTGCTCTTCGAGGAATCAATACCGACTTTTTAAAGGCGAGATGGTTAACGAAGTCTGCAGAGCGATGGAGACAGCCGGCAAAGGCCGGCCGGAGAGCGATTCTTCGCCTGTTCGGAGCGCAAAATCATGTTTCAAGGTCGCCCCGACCGGGAGGAATCATCGATTACCAAGGAATTTACCAATCAAGATTACCGAAATTTCATGCCGCGGCAGATAGAAGAAGTATATGTGTGTTGAAACAACACCAGTCTCATCGTATATTTCTTGCAAAGAAAAAAAATGCCGCAGCGCAGCCAAAAATGGAGAAATCGTTCTCGGGAGGAGAGCACCATGTATGCACCTCGTGTTTTTTTCAGCATGATCGGTGCATTGCTTGCCTTTGCAGTTGCCACATACTTCATTCACGGATCTTTCTATACGGCATTCATCCAGACGCTCATCTGTGCCGTCATTCTGCAAATCGGTTATTTTATTGCGATTCTCGTGCTCGTTGCCCGCGAAAAGCGGCGGATGCGGGAAACCTTCGCGCGCGAGCGCGGCGCCGAGACACTGCAGGCCGACACGGCCAAGAGCCCGCCGCCGCATGGCGCCAAACTGACGGATATGTAGGCTTAACGCGCCGGCTTTTATTGCGTCGCAAAAAAATCGCTTGCATCCACACCCATGACACTTTCTGCTGGCCAAATCCTGACGGTTCGTCAAAGCAGAAGGACAACACATGGTGAGCGGTTCACAGCCCATTTGCGTCATCATCGCTGCGAAAAATGCATCCGAAACGATCGATATCGCCATACGCTCCGCACTTGTCGAGCCGGAGGTCGCCGAAGTCGTGGTCATCGACGACGGCTCCACCGATACGACAAGCGATGTGGCACATGCGGCCGATGACGGTACCGGCCGTTTGCGGGTCGTGCGATTCGAGGTCAATCGTGGCCCCTCGGCTGCACGCAACCATGCGATTTCGATTTCATCGGCACCGCTCATCAGTATTCTCGATGCGGACGACTTCTTTTTCCGGGGCCGTTTCGCCGCCATGCTGGCCGATGACGACTGGGACCTCGTGGCCGACAATATCGCCTTCATCCAGCAGTCGGTTCCGGGCGCCTCCTCCATGCAGCCTGCCCGTTTCGAACCCCAGGCCCGCTATCTGTCACTCACGGAATTCGTGGAAGGCAATATTTCCAGGCCCGGCATCGAGCGCGGGGAAACCGGGTTTCTGAAACCCGTGATACGCCGCGCTTTTCTCGACAAACATGCGCTGCGTTATGACGAAGCCATGCGGCTCGGTGAGGATTACGAGCTTTACGTGCGCGCACTTGCCGCCGGCGCCCGTTACAAGGTTATCCGCCATTGCGGTTACGGCGCGATCATACGCGGCAACTCGCTGAGCGGCCGCCACAGCACCGAGGATCTCCGCCGCCTATACGAGGCGGACAAGGCCATACTGGCCGGCTGCAGGCTTTCCACTGCGGAAACCGCGATCCTGCGCGAACACGAAAAACACATCCGCGCCAAATTCGAGCTTCGCCATTTCCTCGATGCGAAAAAGCAGAAGGGCATGGGCGGCGCGCTGAGCCACGCCCTTACGCGGCTGCCCGCCCTGCCCGCCATAACGCGCGGTATCTGGACCGACAAGACCGCCCGATTCCGTAAATCCCCGCCGGTGCGGGATGTGCGTTATCTGCTGGACGGTACGCCGGTTTCGTAGGGGCAGATTCACTGCTGCAAGAACGACGACAAGTCGCCTTTCGTTCCTCCGTCATGCCGGTCCCCGGAACTAGCCCGAGGATGATCCGGCATCCAGCCACGGCGCGTCTGCGCCGTGAAAGAGTCTTTCGCGATCAATGACTTGATCACGCTGGACCCCGGATCAAGTCCGGGGTGACGGCCTGCGGATTCTCCGCTTTCGCCAAACACATAGGTACCGCTACACCTTGTCCCTGGCGCGAAAGGAAGCACCACCGCCGACTATGTTAGATCACCCTCAGAGATAATCCCGCTTCACCGTTTCCAGAACGGCGGCAAAACGCTCCTTGCGTTCCTCCAGCCGGCCATCCGGGCTGAGGCGCGGTTCCGCGCGGCTTGCCTGCCAGAGCGCCAGCGTGGAAGGCGCGGCCAGCACCTGCTTGGCCAATTTACGCAATGACCGGGACTGCGTTTCCTGCGGCCGCACCAGCACGTCGCCCTCATGCGCCGGGCCCTCATACGCCGGAACGGAACCGGTCTCGGCAATGACGGGTCCCGCCGGCGGCGGGAAGCTCATGCCCCAGAAGCGCGAGCCCTTTTTCGCCGCCTCGGCGCGGGTCGAAACCGGCACGTAGCGCGGCTGATAATCGACGCCCACGCTGCCGGCCCAGTCGCTCCATTTGAAGCTGTTGATCGACGGCGAGGTGCTGACCGCGACCCATGGCACGCGGAAGGCATCGGCAAGGATTGCGCCATGCATGGATTCGGCAACGATGAATTCCGACTGGGCGATGGCGCGGATCACCGCTTTCGCCTCGCCGCGCGGGTCGAGATAGGTCAGTCCCGCCGGTTCGCAGACGGTTTCCCACATGCCGAATTCCGCCGATTCCCAATGGGGAACGAAGGTCTTCTTGTAGAGCTTCGGCAGACCTTTGAAATCAGGCATCTCGGTGACCATGACGGCCGGGTCGACGATGCCCTTTTCAGGCGCGAGCCCCAGTTTGGCGGCGGTTTTTTCGCCGCGCACGCAGCGAATATCCCAGAACTCGGTGCTGGTATCCGGCACCGCGCCATAACCATAACCGCTGCCGATCACCAGCTTGCGCTGCCTTGCGGGCAAAAGAACGTCGTTCAGCACGGTGCCGACGCCGACGAGCATGACATCGTCATGCACATCGCGCAGGCCCGGAAGCAGAAAATCCCACAGCCACAGGTTGAGATCGTCACCGAAATTTCCGTGATGAGATTCCCAGTGGTAAGGTTTCATGAGGTCACTCCTGGGTGAAAAAACATATAAATTCTTGCGGGCGAGAATTCGCTCATCTGGAGCGGACGATTTTTCCAGCACCTAGCTCGAAAGCGGCGCGCAGCAGTGCCGGATCGCGCATCGCCCATTTCAGGAGCAGCCCGAATTCGGGCGCCTTGCGCCGTTTCAGATTGCCCGCCTGGCTCCACAGCGCCTGTTTACGTGCCGTGTTTTTATAGGAAGCGATGGAGGCGACATCGTCCGGCCGGCGTGAAAAACGCCCCTCCAGCGTATCGAGCGCCACCCAGGTATTGAACTGCTGGCGCAGGAATTCCGGCGAGGTATTGTCGATGCTGTGGAAGATATTGACCCCCATGCCGCGCATCGCGCCGGCATCGTCACACAGAAGCGTGCGCTTCGATGCGAGGATGGAATCGCAGAAAAACAGCACGTCTTCCGCCGCCAGACGAAGCGCCGGGTCGAAGCGGATTTTCTCAAAAAGAGGACGGCCGATCACCATGCAGGAGAGATGCAGGAAGCTCCAGTTGCGCAGCATGACGCTGGCGAGATCCGGCAGTTCGATCACCAGCGGCTTCTCGGAAAGCCGTGCCGCGCCCTCATTCTTCTCCAGCTCGGAAATGGCGAAATGATAATAAAATTCGTCACTTGCCTGCATGGATGCCCAGTAACACTCGCCGCCATAGGTCTGAAGCGCGAAGGCCGCATTCTGCAGATGATCGGGTGTCCAGATATCGTCGGAATCAAGAAAAGCGACATAGTCGGTGCCGTCAGGCACATTGTCCAGACCGGTGTTGCGGGCGCCGCCCGGGCCGGCATTGGCCTGCTTAATGACGAGAATCCGGTCTTTCTCACCCTGCGAAAGTTCCGCAAGTTCCTGATCGATCGGGTATGGCGATTCGTCATCGACGATGACAAGATCGAAATCCTGGTAAGTCTGCGCAAAAACCGATGCGAGTGCACGTCCAAGGACACCGTGCTGCTTTTGGTAGTAGGGAATGACGACAGTAAATCTTGCCATTGTTTCGCCCCTTGCGTTGATCAAGAAGTGTCGGGCCCGATCCTAAAAGCGGCCCCGATGGTATCGGCAACTCCCAACCGGCTTTCCTCCCGCCGGCCTCCAGAAACAGGATGCTTGTATGCCCCCAGCGCCAAATGTAAAGACCATCACCACGAATGTCGGCTGGAGCGTTTTATCAAAAACAGGGACATTCGGGCTTAAATTTGTCACGGTCCCCATTCTCGCAAGACTGCTTTCCCCGGAGGAATTCGGGGTGGTGGCGGTAGGACTAACGGTTGTACAGTTCCTGACGATGATCGCCGGCGCGGGGCTGACCTCTGCCCTCATCGTCGAAAAGGAAGAGGATATGGAAACGATCCATACCGTCTTCTGGGCCAATCTGGCGATCTCCTGCACCATGGCCGCCGCCCTCTACATCTGGGCAGAGTTTTTCGGCGGGCTGCTGGGCGCGGTGGAAAGCGCTTACCTGCTGCGCATCATGGCGTTCCTCATTCCGCTGCAGCTTGCCGGCGATGTCGCTTATTCGCTGCTCGCCCGGCGCATGAATTTCAGCAAGGACGCGCTCTGGAGCATGGCGTCGGAAAGCATCGCGGCCATCGTCGCGGTGGCGCTCGCCTTCATGGGCTTCGGCGTCTGGGCACTCATCATCCAGCTTTTTGCCGCGGCCCTCATCCGGCTTGTCGGGCTTTATGCCGTTTCCCGCTATTGCCCGCGCTTCGTCATGAAACCGCGCCGGCTGGTGCCGCTTCTCGGCTTCAGCTCGGGGCTGATGGGCTCGGAAATCGCCAATTTCGTCACCTTCCAGTCGCCGATGGTGGTCATTGCCCGCCACCTGGGGCTGGCGGATGCCGGCGCCTATTCCGCCTCCAACCGCTTTGCCAGCATTCCCAATCAGGTGGTTCTGTCGGCCGTCATGGGTGTCCTGTTTCCCGCCTTCAGCCGCATGATGGATGATCCGCAGCGCCGGCGCGATGCGCTGATGTTCAGTACGCAGGTGCTGACCGTGCTCTTGGCACCGATGATGTTCGGCCTCTGGGCGGTGGCGGAACCCGCCATGCTTGTCATCTTCGGGCAGAACTGGGCCTATGCCTGGCCTGTCCTCGGTCTGCTCGCCCTGTCCAAGGCCATTCTGACGCCGTGCAGCACCTTCATCCCGTATTTGAAGGGTGCAGGTTACGGCCGCGTGCTGTTCTGGTCGGCGACGATCCGCGCCATCGTCACCACCGTCGCGGTCTGGCTCGCAGCACTTTATGGCACCCTGATCGACGCGATGGTGTGGCTCTGCATCGTCAATGCGGTAACGCTGGTCGCCTATTCCTGGGCCGTGTTCAAGGCAAGCGACACGCCGTTTTTCCGCGGCCTTTATGTCAGCAGCAGGCCGATGATCGCGGCGCTCATCATGGCCGTTGCGGTTCGCCATCTGCTGCACATTCTGGCTGAGCGCATTCCCAATGCCACCCTTCAGGTTCTCATCGGCGCTGCCGTCGGCGGCCTCATCTATGCGGTGCTGATCCTGCTGACCGAACGAGCGCTGCTCGGGAAAATTCTCGGAATGGTCAAATCGCGGCGCATGCGGGACACTGCAACCCAAGGTTAGTCAAGCCACAGGAAAACGCGCCTCATTTCTGCCGTTAACCAACCTTTTCCGCGGTGATTTCCCTCACCGCGGCAAGGTCGGATAGCCGTTCATTTTGCAGCGCAGCATCACGACAAATGACAATTTCACACGCTTGAGCGATTTTTAATATTGTCCAGATTTATGAAAAAATAAGTTATATCAGTATCTTGATTTTTCGAAGCGGCGAGAATGGCCGAAACGCCAGACATTCACCCGCAAAATCTAAGCTTGTGTTTTTCCCGCGTCGCCACATTTTATCCCAAAGTCGAAACCAGACTTTCCAGTGCGGGCTTAAGTTCGCTCTGGTTGCAACGCGGCGTGGGTGGACGCCGCCCAATAGGGGTGACTGATGTGACTGTCGATCAGAACCTATCCTCCCGTATCAATTTGATGCGCATATTGCTGATTTCAGGAATCGTGTTCGTTCATGTGCCGCACGATGCCGAAACCAGCCCCTTTCTCGGCCTTTATGGCTTCTTCGACTGGCTGCGGGTTTTCCTGGGCGATGCGCTGTTCCGCATCGGCGTGCCCTGTCTCAGCGCCATTTCCGGCTACCTGCTGTTTCGCCGCGGCATGAGCGGTTTCGATTATCCCGCGACGATCCGTTCCAAGTCGAAAACCGTGCTGCTACCCTTCCTTCTGTGGAATGGAGCGCTGTTTGCCGCCGTGCTGCTGATCCAGCTGTTCGATGTCGGTGTGGGTTATTTCCCCGATCTGTGGAATGCCAGCCCGCGTGAAATCATCAGCCATGGAACGGCGCTTGAGGAACTGCCGGTGAATGTGCCGCTGTATTTCCTGCGCGATCTCTTCGTCTGCATCCTGCTGTCGCCGGTGCTCGCTTTTCTGATGCGCCGTTTCGCGCTGCCGACGCTTGCCATCCTGCTCGTCATCACCGCCATGCCTGACCTGACGATCTTCATCGTCCAGAAGAAATCCATCCTCTTCAGCTTTTCGCTCGGCATCGCGCTCGCGCTGCACCGGGTCGATGTCAAGGCGCTTGATCCCTACGCCTTGCCCATCATGGTGCTGACCTTCGCCGCCTCCGCCATATTGGCCACCGGCCTTTATTTCACCGGCCCGGAATTCACCTTCTGGCTGAACATCTCACGCAATCTGCTCGCGGTCTTCGGCGCACTCGGTTTCTGGGTTTCCTCTGCCATCCTGATCCGCAGCCGGCTGGGTCAGCGGCTTGCCGAAACCGGCAGCCTGAGCTTCTGGATTTTCTGCGCTCATTACCCCTTGCTCGTGATCATGTGGATGATCTGGAACAAGGGCGGGCCGGACTTCTATCCTGCCTTCTATATCAGCGCGACGCTTTCCGCCTTCGTCATTCTGGTGATCAGCAATGCCCAGATCCGCAAATACCTGCCCGCCGTTTATGCCGTACTGACCGGAAGCCGCAGCGGCAAACGCAAGGCCAGCGCCGAACTCACGGCAAAACGGCCCGCCACGATAGGCCCGCCGAAATCCGAAACGCTTTATTCGCAACGACAGAGGTGAACCAATGACAACATTTGTCACCCGCGTTCAGACACGCATTTTTCTTGCCGCAGCCCTTTCGGCCACCGCTTTTGCAGCACCGGTCCACGCGCAGGAAGGCAACGGCACATCCTTCATCGAGAATTTCGATTCCATGGACCGGTCCTTCTGGTACGTCTCAGACGGCTGGAACAACGGTTCGCATCAGAATTGCACCTGGTCAAAGAAACTGGCGACGGTGGAAAACGGCCAGCTCACGCTCGGTTTCGAGGAAGCCAAGGCTGGCGATCGTAACTTCGCCTGCGGCGAGATCCAGACCAAGGGGCGTTATCGCTACGGCACCTATGAGGCACGGATGAAGGCCGCCACCGGCTCGGGCCTGAACTCCGCCTTCTTCACCTATATCGGCCCGACCGACAAGAAGCCGCATGATGAAATCGACTTCGAGGTTCTGGGCAGGAATACGGGCCAGGTGCAGCTGAACCAGTATATTTCCGCCAAGGGCGGCAATGAGAAGCTGGTGCCGGTGGAAGGCGGAGCCGATGCCGGTTTCAACGATTACGCCTTCGTCTGGGAGCCGCAGCGCCTGCGTTATTACGTCAACGGCAATCTCGTCCACGAAGTGACCGACGAGACGAAAATCCCCCAGAATGCCCAGAAGATTTTCTTCAGCCTGTGGGGCACCGACACGCTGAAGGACTGGATGGGCCGTTTTTCTTATGCCGGACCATCGCAGATGACCGTTGACCGTTTTGCCTTCACGGCGCTCGGCGACAAATGCCAGTTCCCGGAATCCATCGCCTGCGCCCTCAACTGATTTTTTGAAGCAAATCGTACGCCGCGGCGTCTCCGACGCATGAACCAACCGGACCCTTGCATGACCCATGTTCTATATCTCGCGCATGATCTGTCGGACCCCGCCATTCGCCGGCGGGTGCTGACCCTGCTTGCGGGCGGGGCGCGGGTGACGCTGGCCGGCTTCCGGCGCGGACAGAACCGGCTGGCAGAGATCAAAGGCGTCGTACCCGTCGCGCTTGGGGAAACCGCCGACGGACAGTTTCTGCAACGCATGGCGGCGGTGGCGAAAGCCAGCCTTTCGCTCGGCAAGACATTGAGCGGCATCCCCGCCCCCGATGTCATTCTTGCCAGAAACCTGGAAATGCTGGCGCTGGCAAAGCGCGCCATGTCGATCTATGCCGGGCAGCCGGCGCTGGTTTACGAGTGTCTCGACATTCACCGCCTGCTTCTCAACAAGGGCAAGCCCGGACAGATGCTGAATGCCGCGCAGCGTTATTTCGCCCGCGACGCCAAGCTGCTGATCACCAGTTCTCCGGCATTCGTGGAGAATTATTTCAAGCCCGTCTCGGGCCTCGGCCTTCCCGTCCTGCTGCAGGAAAACAAAGTGCTGGCGCTTGACGCCACCGTTGCCGCCACGTCGCAACCGCGCCCGCCCGCCCCGGGTGAGCCATGGAAAATCGGCTGGTTCGGCGCGCTTCGCTGCCGCAAATCGCTAGAAATCCTTGCCGAATTCGCGAAGCGCATGGAAGGCAGAGTCGAAATCATACTGCGCGGCCGACCGGCCTATTCGGAATTTTCAGATTTCGACGGCTTCGTGGCTGGCGCTCCGCATGTGCATTTCCATGGGCCTTACAAAAACCCCGAAGACCTCGCCGCGATCTACAACGAGGTGCAGTTCACCTGGGCGATAGACTTTTTCGAGGAAGGCCAGAATTCCAGCTGGCTGCTGCCCAACCGGCTGTATGAGGGCTGCCTTTATGGCGCCCTGCCGATTGCGCTTGCCGGCACAGAAACCGCCCGCTTCATCGAAAAGCGCGATATCGGCTTCGTCCTGCAAAATGCCGGCGCTGACGATCTCGCCGCGCTGTTTAACCGGATGAACCCGCAAACCTATGCGGATGCCTTCAACACCCTCTCGGCACTCGACAGGAAACAATGGCTGACCGACCGCGACGATTGCCGTCTGCTGGTGCAGCAATTGTCCTCTCTCGCCAAATCCGCTTCCGGCCATGCCCGCGAAGCGCAGTTTTCACCCGTGTAGTGCGTAGGGGGCAAATCATGGAAGGTCTTGGTCATTCCGGCATCAGAACGCTGATCGTCATTCCCTGCCTCAATGAGGCGAAGACGATCGAGGGGCTGCTTGTCAAATTCACCGGCGCGATGCAGGGGCGTCTTTTCCGCATCGTGGTTGCCGATGGCGGCAGCACGGATGGAACCCGCGATATCGTTACCGCCTTTGCGGCGGCGGATGACCGCGTGACGCTTCTCGCCAATCCGAAGCGCATCCAGAGCGCCGGCATCAACCTTGCCGTCGCCACCTTCGGCGAGGATTTCGATTACCTCATCCGCATCGACGCCCATGGCGATTATCCCGACGATTATTGCCAGCGGCTGATCGAGGATGCCGAGCGCACCGGCGCGGATTCCGTCGTCGTCGCCATGGATACCGTTGGCCACGGCCTGTTTCAGAAGGCGACGGCCATCGCCCAGAATTCCAAGCTCGGCAATGGCGGCTCCAAGCACCGCGAAGGCGCGAAAGGTCACTGGATCGACCATGGCCACCACGCGCTGATGCGGATCGCCGCTTTCGACGCGGTCGGCGGTTATGATGAAAGCTTCAGCCATAATGAGGATGCCGAACTGGATTTCCGCCTGCGCAAATCCGGTTTCCGCATCTGGATGACCGACAAGACCCGCATGACCTATTATCCGCGCGCGAGCGTCATGCCGCTCTTCAGGCAATATCTCGCCTATGGCCGCGGCCGGGCGAAGAACCTCCTGAAACACCGCTCCATCCCGAAAATCCGCCAGATGATTCCGCTGGCCGTGCTGCCGGTCTTCATCTTCGCCTTGCTGTCGCTTGTGCATTGGGCGGCACTTATTCCGCTCGGCCTCTGGATCGCCGCATGTGTGGGTTATGGCTTGTGGATGGCAATAGGTCAGAAAAACCCATACGGCCCGCTCGCCGCCTTTTCGGCGATGGTGATGCATCTGGCCTGGTCCACCGGCTTCTGGCTGGAACTCCTGAAATTCCGGGGAAGAAAGGCTGTCTCATGACCGACAACACCGTCACCCGCCCGCATGATTCGAAAACCGTCGATATCGGCATCTGCACCTACAGACGCCCCGCACTCGTCGCCACACTTCTGTCACTCTTCGAACTGGACGTGCCGGAAGGCGTGAAAGTTCGGCTGATTATTGCGGATAATGACGAGGAGCCGAGCGCCAAGGCCAGTGTGGACCGCCTGCGCGAAACAGCACCCTTCGAGATTACCTATGTTCATTGCCCGAAATCGAATATTTCGATTGCCCGCAATGCCTGCCTGTCGGAATGCAAGGCGGATTATCTGGCCTTCATCGACGATGACGAAACCGCCCCACCGCACTGGCTCACCGCCCTTCTGGAAAAAGCCGACGAGACCGGTGCGGAAACCGTTCTCGGCCCCGTGACGGCGGTTTACCGGGACAATGCGCCGGGCTGGATGAAACGCGGTGATTTCCACTCGACCGTTCCGGTCTGGGTCAATGGCGAAATCATCACCGGCTATACCTGCAACACATTGCTCAGGATGGATGCGCCCTCGGTGAAGGGTCGGCGTTTTGCGCTGGCGCTCGGCCAGAGCGGCGGCGAAGACACCCATTTCTTTTCGCATCTTCACGCCGCAGGCGGCCGCATCGTTTTTGCGGAAGATGCCATGCTGTCCGAACCGGTGCCGGAAAATCGCGCCAGCTTCATGTGGCTTGCCAAACGCCGCTTCCGCTCCGGCCAGACCCATGGCCGCGTGCTGGCGGACAGGAAACCCGGTGTACGCCGCGTGGTGCAGGTGCTGAAGGCAGGTTCGAAAGTGCTTTATTGCGCCGTCTTCGCCGCATTGAACGGTTTCAACGCCGTGCGCCGCAATCGTTATGCGCTGCGTGGCGCGTTGCATATGGGCTCGATGAGTGGCGCTTTCGGCGTGCGTGAAATCCGCCAGTATGGCGCGGTGGAGGCGACCTGATGGAGAACCTTGCCCCGTCGCCCGATATCAGCTTCGTCATCGCCGCCTATAATGCCGCCGATACGATCGAAGCCGCCGTTCAAAGCGCGCTCGACCAGCAGGGTGTGACGCTGGAAGTGATCGTCGTCGACGACCGTTCCGCCGATGACACCATTGCGCTCGTGGAAGGTATCGCCATCATCGACCCGCGCGTCCGTCTGCTTGCACTTGCCGAAAATCTCGGTCCGGGCGGTGCGCGCAATGCCGGCATCGAAGCCGCGACCGGACGCTGGATCGCCGTACTCGATTCCGACGATGTCATTCGCCCGGAACGTTCCGCCTGCATGATGTGCCGGGCGGAAGCCGCCAGTGCGGCGATTGCGGTCGATAATCTCGATGTGGTCTATACCGACGGCAGGCCCATGGAGACGATGTTTCCGGAAGAATTTCTGGAGGAACGGCCGGTTCTCACGCTTGAGGACTTCATTTCCTCCAACATCCTGTTCCGCGCCACCTTCAACTTCGGCTACATGAAGCCGATGTTCCGGCGCGACTTCCTCAATGCCGAGGGGCTGCGCTTCCGCGAGGATATCCGCATTGGCGAGGATTATATCCTGCTCGCCTCGGCGCTCGCCGCCGGCGGCCTCTGCGTCATCGAACCCAAACCGGGTTACATCTACAATATCCGCGAAGGTTCGATTTCGCGCGTGCTCGAACTTCATCACGTCGAAGCGATGATGCGGGCGGATCAGGAATTCCTGAGCCATTACACTCTGCTGCCCGCCGCCATGGATGCGCAGCAGGCGAGAAGCCGCAGCCTGCGGCTGGCGCATAATTTTTTGACATTGGTGGAAAACATCAAGCGCCGCTCGGTACTCGGCGCCTTGAAGACCACGATAAGGGATCCTGCCGTGCTGGGGCATTTGCGAATGCCCATTGCAGTGCGGCTGAGGAGGCTGCGGGACGCCATGTTTGCACCTGCGGCGAATACAGGGGTGAAAAGACAGATTTCGTGAAATTTGCGCGTGGACGAAATCTGCGCGGGGACTGGGGACAGATCAAACCTTGATGAAGGAGAACGCGATGGACCTGAACAAAACTGTCAGAAAAGCCGTCATTCCCGTAGCTGGCAACGGCACACGGTTTTTGCCCGCCACCAAGGCGATGCCGAAGGAAATGCTGACGATCGTGGATCGTCCGGTCGTGCAATACGCCGTTGACGAGGCCATGCAGGCTGGCATCGAACACATTATTTTCGTGACGAGCCGCAACAAGACCGCCATCGAAGACTATTTCGACAGCGCGCCGGAACTCATCAATACGCTCACCCGCTCCGGCAAGACCGTGCAGGTGCTACAGCTTGAAAAGATGCTGCCGGTTGCCGGCACTGTCAGCTATACGCGCCAGCAGGTGCCGCTCGGCCTCGGCCACGCCGTCTGGTGCGCGCGCGAACTGGTGGGCAAGGAGCCTTTCGCCCTGCTTCTGCCTGACATGGTTTCCTACGGCGCACGCGGCTGCATCGCTGGCCTGATGGAGCTTTATGACGAAGTCGGCGGCAATATTCTCGGCGTCGAGGAGTGCCTGCCGGAAGAAGTCTCGTCCTATGGCGTCGTCGGCGTCGGCCAGAAGGTCAATCATGGCTTCGCCGTCACCGAAATGGTCGAAAAGCCGGAACCATCCAAGGCGCCTTCGAACTATTACCTGAATGGCCGTTACATCCTGCAGCCGGAAATTTTCGATATTCTCGCCAAGCAGGAGCGCGGCGCGGGCAATGAAATCCAGCTGACCGACGGCATGAAGCGGCTTGCCGAAAAACAGTCTTTCCATGCGCAGAAATATAGCGGCCGCACTTTCGACTGCGGCAGCAAGCAGGGCTTCATCGCCGCCAACGTCGCCTTCTCGCTGCTGCGCGCCGACATGGAGGCGCAGGTTCTCGCTTCCGTGAAGGAACTGGTGGCAAACCACGAAAGCCGCGTCCAGGCGGCCTGACTTTAATCGCGCCGCCGGGGGAGGCGGCCGGCGCACCAATAACGGGGGGCGGGAAGGCGAGCATTGTTCGGCTTCCCGCGTACCATTTTAATTCACAAGGTAGGTCCATGCACCACAAGACCTTTAAATCCAACATCGGTTTTCCGGAGTCCGGCAAGGATTCCGACACGTTCATCGACCTCGACCGCCTGTGGGCCGCCGTGGTGCGCCGTGCCAATGTCATTGCCGCATCGGTCATCGCCGCCGTGGTTCTGGCCGGCCTTTATCTGGTGCTTGCGACCCCCGTTTACACCGCGATGACGCAGGTGCTGCTGGATGAGAGCCTTTCCCGCTATGCGGAAGAGGAATCGCCGGTGCCCGCCGCGCAGATCGTCGACAACCGCATCGCCAGCGCCGTGGAAATCTTGAAATCCAAGGAAATGGCGCTGACGGTGGTCGACAAGGCCAAGCTCGATGAGAACGACATCATCGTCAATCCGCCGATGTCGCCGGTCGAGCTCGTCAAATCCTCCGTGCGTGGCATTCTCGATCTCGTCCTGCCGGGCGATCCGCCGGTCTCCGAAGCCGCAATCCGCGCCGGACGCCGCGAAAAGGCCGCCGCCGTTCTGCAGCAGTCGCTGACGGTGGAACGTGTCGGCCGCAGCTCGGTCATTGCCATCTCCACCCGCTCGACCGACCGCCAGCTTGCCGCGCAGATCGCCAAGACCTATGCGCAGGCCTACCTCACCGAACAGCTGAATGCCAATTTCGACGCCAGCGAGCGCGCTTCGGTATGGTTGCAGGAACGCATGACGGACCTTAACCAGCGCGCCCAGGCGGCTGAACTGGCGGTGCAAAAGTTCAAGTCGGACAACAACATCGTCTCCTCGCGCGGCGAGTTGATGTCCGAAGGCCAGCTTGCCGACCTGAACGGCCAGTTGATTGCCGCTCAGGCCGATGCCGCGACGGCCTCTGCCCGTTACAACCAGTATAAATCGATCATTGACCGCGGACCGGATGCGGCTGTCGACAATGCCGTGGTTTCGGCCCGCGACACCGACAACTCGGTCATTCAGGATCTGCGCAAACGCTACATCACCATTTCCGACCGGCACCAGGGCATCGTCCAGCAATTCGGGGCCGATCACCCGCAGGCGGTCGCGCTGGACGCCGAAAAGAAAGAGGTTTCGCGGCAGATTTATCAGGAACTGCAGCAGCTGACCGGCAGCCTGAAGAACGAATACGACGTCACCAATTCCCGCGTGCAATCGCTGCGTGACAATATCGATCGTGTTGCAGGCCGCAATTCCGAAGCCAACATCACCATGGTCCAGCTGCGCGAACTCGAGCAGCGGGCAACGGCACTGCGCACCCTCTACCAGTCCTATCTCGGCCGCTTCGAGGAAGCATCCCAGAAGCAGTCGCTGCCGATTGCCAAGGCGCGCATCATCTCCGAAGCAGGTCTGCCGACATCGCCTTCCAGCCCGAAAAAGACCATGACCATGGCGCTTTCGGTCATCCTCGGCCTGATGCTGGGCGGCGGTATCGCAGCGCTTCTCGAGTTCCGCGATCGCTTCTTCCACACCGGCAACGATGTGCGTGACAATCTGCGCATGCGTTTTCTGGGTTACCTGCCGTTTATTGGCGAGAGGGGCGTGGAAACCGCAAAACCCGGCACCAGCGCCGCCACCCCCGGCAGCGAAAACGCCACGCTTGACGAAAGCGGACAGGTTTCGTTCCAGAAAATGCTGCGCCTTGCTGTCGACAGCCCGCGCTCCAGCTTCGCCGAGACGCTTCGCAATGTGAAACTCACGGCCGATGTCGTCATTCAGGAGCGCCAGTGCCGGGTCATCGGCGTCATTTCCTGCCTGCCGAACGAAGGCAAGTCGGTCGTGGCGCTCAATCTCGCCGGGCTGATCGCCTCCACCGGCAAGCGCACGCTGGTGGTGGATGCCGATATCCGCAATCCCGGCCTCAGCCGCATGTTGACGACACGGCAATCCGCCGGCCTGGTGGAAGTCGTGCTCGATGAAGTTCCGTGGACGCAGGCGGTGAAGGTCGATACGCGCACGAAGATGGGCATCCTGCCGGTTTCCACCAGCAACCAGTTCGCCCATTCCAGCGAGCTGCTCTCCTCCTCCGGCATGCGCAAATTCATCGAATCTGCCCGCGAAGCCTGCGATTACATCATCGTCGACCTGGCGCCAGTGGTTCCCGTCATCGACGCCAAGGCCTTCGCGCCGCAGGTGGACGGTTTCGTGTTCGTCACCGAATGGGGCAAGACGCCGATCCAGATGGTGCAGAACCTGATGGCGAACGAACCGCAGATCGCCAACAAGACGCTGGGCATCGTGCTGAACAAGACCGACATGACGGAATTGCAGCGTTATGCCGGCCCCGGCGGTTCAGAGCATTATCACGAGAGCTTCTCTGCCTATTACGGCGACGCAAAGCCGCCGGTGAAGGAAAACGCGTGATCGTGAAACGGCCCGGTGAAAACCGGGCCGTTTTATTCTGTTGACGATTCCAACGACAAACCGATGGTATTGCCCGCCGAAATTGCGCATTGATGGCGTAAGGCTAAAATCGCAAGCAGGATCAGTCCCATGCCATCACCCATCGCCTTTGTTTCGCGGATGAATGCGGAAGCGGAGGCCGTCTGGAAACAGGCGCTGCGCGCCGCCATGCCGCAGGAGGAAATCCTCTCCTTCGCCGAATTGACCGACGACCAGAGACGGGCCGTGGATTTCGCCATCGTCGCCAATCCAGATCCGGCCGATATTGCCGCACTGCCGGGCCTCACATGGATCCACAGCCTCTGGGCAGGCGTCGAGCGGCTGGTGCTGGAGCTGGGCGACAAGGCCCCGCCCATCGTCCGCCTGAAGGACCCGGAGCTTTCGCGCGTCATGGCCGAAGCGGTACTGGCATGGACCTATTATCTGCAGCGCGACATGCCGGCCTATCGCGAAAACCAGCAAAAAGCCCTCTGGCAGGAGCTGGACTACCGCCATCCGGGCGAGATGACCATCGGTCTCCTCGGCCTCGGGGCACTCGGCACGGCCGCAGCGGAACGCCTCACCCATGCCGGGTTCAACGTTGCCGGCTGGAGCCGCTCGGCCAAGGCGATCGCGAACGTGGAAACGCTGACCGGTGACGATGGGCTGCAGGCATTGCTGGAAAAAAGCGATATCCTCGTCTGCCTCGTGCCGCTCACCGATGCGACGCGCGGTTTGCTCGATGCTCGCCGTCTCGCTTCGATGAAACAGGGAGCAGCGCTTGTCAATTTCGCCCGTGGCGCCGTGATCGTCGCCGACGACCTGATTTCCGCACTCGATTCAGGCGGGCTCTCGCATGCCGTTCTCGATGTCTTCGAACAGGAACCGCTGCCTGCCTCTTCGCCATTCTGGCGGCACGCGAAAGTCACCGTCCTGCCGCATATTTCCGCGCCGACGAGCCGGGAAAGCTCTGCGCGGATCGTGGCCGGCAATGTTCGCACATGGCGCGAGACGGGCAAATTGCCGGAAACAGTCGACATGGCGCGCGGTTACTGAACCGGCAGCAAGAGGCGGGCGGCCTATTCGGCCGCCACCACCCTGCTTGGTGGCACCAATTCGGTATCCCGACACCACAGATATGGAGATCGCACCCGCCAGATCGGGTCATTGATTGACAATTGCCATCCTCAATACGCCAGAAATTGCCGCAAACGGAACGGCCACAAAGGAATTATTAAGCCTCAATACGGGCGCTGACGGTCGCGGTGCCGTCCGCGCCCGGGTCTTCGCCACACCGCGACCAGAGGGAACAACAATGAAAATACTTTTGGGTGCCACAATTCTTTCCGCCGGCTTCGCCTTTTCAGGCGGCGCAGCCCTTGCCGCCGACTGCGGAAACGTGACGATCGCCAGCATGAACTGGCAATCCGCCGAAGTCGCCGCCAATCTCGACAAGTTCATTCTTGAAAATGGCTATGGATGCTCCGCCGAAATCGTCACCGGCGACACCGTGCCGACATTGACCTCCATGGCCGAAAAAGGCCAGCCGGATATCGCGCCGGAAGCCTGGGTCAGCCTGCAGCCGGAAATCGTCAAGCAGGGGCTGGAAGGCGGCAAGGTCGTCGCGGCTGCGAAAATCCTCTCCGACGGCGCGGTCCAGGGCTGGTGGATCCCGAAATATGTCGCCGAAGCCAATCCTGACCTCAAGACCATTCCGGACCTTTTCAAGCATCCCGAACTCTTCCCCTCGCAGGAAGACAAGGCAAAGGGCGCTGTCTTCAACGGCCCGCAGGGCTGGGGCGGCACCGTCGTCACCGCGCAATTGTTCAAGGCCTTCGGTGGTGAGAAGGCCGGCTTCACCCTGGTCGATACCGGCTCCGCCGCAGGTCTCGACGGCTCCATCGCCAAGGCTTACGAGGCCAAGCAGCCATGGGTCGGTTATTACTGGGCGCCCACCTCGCTGCTCGGCAAATATGAGATGGTGAAGCTCGGCTTCGGCACGGACTATGATGCGGCCGAATGGAAGCGCTGCACCTCGATTGCCGATTGTCCGGACCCGAAGCCGAACGCCTGGCAGGTGGACGATGTGCAGACGCTGGTCAGCAAGACCTTCGCCGACCGTGCCGGCCCGGCCATGGATTATCTGAACAAGCGGGCCTGGACCAACGACACCGTCAACAAGCTGATCGCCTGGATGACCGACAACCAGGCGACCGGCGAAGATGGCGCCAAGCACTTCCTGAAGGAAAACGAGGCTCTGTGGACGGGCTGGGTGTCTCCTGACGTCGCGCAAAAGGTCAAGGCCGCCCTTTAAGGCGGATCCGACACATCTGCCCGGCACCCGGCGTTCGTCACAGGCGGCGCCGGGCGGCATCGATGCCGAAAACCACGCGGTTTTCTGAGGGCGCGATGCACCGGCTCAACATGATGGAGCGTTCAGCCCGGCATCCCCGAAGATGCGGCCGCGCTCTGGCGACTTTACTCCCGGAGCGCGGAGGATATCGGTCCCCGCCTCCGGTTCGTCATGGAGAACAGGATATGGAATGGCTTTTCAAATTTCCGACCATGAATGACGATGCTCTGCGCGCGCTGAAAAAAGTCATCGACGAAGGCTTCCGGGCATTTACCCGAACCTATGGCAGCGCAATAGAGGGGCTGTTCACGCCCCTTCAGAGCTTCCTCATCTGGGCGGAAAGGCTTTTGATCGGCGCGCCCTGGCCGGTCGTTATTCTTATTGTCGGCTTGCTCGCCTGGTTCGCCAGCCGCAGCGCCACCATTGTTGCCCTCTGTTGCGGCATTCTCTTCGCCATCGGCTGGTTCGGCATGTGGGAAGACACGATGAAGACGATTTCGATGATCTTCGTCTGCGCCGTGCTGTCCATCGTCATCGGCCTGCCGATCGGCATCGCCATGGCGCGCTCCAACCGCCTGCAGAATGTGGTCAATCCCGTTCTCGACGTGATGCAGACGATGCCGAGTTTCGTCTATCTCATTCCCGTCGTCATGCTGCTCGGCATCGGCCGCGTGCCCGGTGTCATCGCCGTCGTCATCTACGCCATTCCGCCGATGATCCGTCTCACCAATCTCGGCATCCGCATGGTCGACCGTGATGTGCTGGAGGCGGCGGACGCTTTCGGTTCTTCGAAGCGCCAGAAGCTTTTCAAGGTGCAGCTGCCGCTGGCGCTGCCCACCATCATGGCCGGCATCAACCAGACCATCATGATGGCGCTCGCCATGGTCGTCATCGCCTCCATGATCGGCGTACAGGGCCTCGGCCAGCCGGTGCTGAAGGCCATCGCCAACCAGTATTTCACGCTCGGCGTATTCAACGGGCTTGCCATTGTCGGCATCGCCATCATCTTCGACCGCATCAGCCAGGCCTATGGCCTTCGCCTGCAAAAACACCGGGAAGTGGCGCATGGCTAGTCAATCGATCGAAATTCGCAGCCTCTACAAGATTTTCGGCTCCAAGGCGGCAGATTTTGTCGAACCCGTCAGGGCCGGCATGTCCAAGGCGGAACTCAACGCCAAACACGGCCATGTGCTTGGTCTGCGCGATATCAACATCACCATGCCGGGCGGGCAGATTACCGTCATCATGGGCCTTTCCGGCTCCGGCAAATCGACGCTGATCCGCCACGTCAACCGCCTGATCGACCCGACGGCCGGCGAAATCCTCTATGGCGGAGCCGATGTCTGTCGCCTGAACGAAACGGAGCTTCTGGAATTCCGCCGCCACAAGACGGCGATGGTGTTCCAGAAATTCGGCCTCCTGCCACATCGCAACGTGCTGCAGAATGTCGTCTACGGCCTTGAAGTGCAGGGCATCGACAAGCGCGAGCGGGAAGAACGCGCCGAAGTCTGGATCAGGCGCGTGGGGCTGGAGGGATTTTCCAGCCACTATCCGAACCAGCTTTCCGGCGGCATGCAGCAGCGCGTTGGCCTTGCCCGGGCGCTGACCAACAATGCCGAAATCCTGCTGATGGACGAGGCCTATTCGGCACTCGATCCGCTCATTCGCGTCGACATGCAGACGGTGCTGCTGGAATTGCAGAAGGAATTGAAAAAGACCGTGGTCTTCATCACCCACGATCTCGATGAGGCGCTGCGGCTGGGAGACAAGATCGCCATTCTGCGTGACGGCGAAATCATCCAGCAGGGCACGGCGGCCGAAATCGTCATGTCGCCGGCAGACAGCTATATCGAGGCCTTCGTTGAAGAGGTCAATCGCGGCCGGGTCATCCGCCTCGGCGCCATCGTCCAGCCGGAATTTTCCGGCCAGTCGCGGCTTCAGCTCGATGCGGATATGACGGTTGAGGAAGGTCTGCGCGCACTCGTGCGGGAAAATGTCGGCAGTGCCACGGTCGTTGGAGAAAACGGCAAGTCGCTCGGCGCCGTCACCACCGATGCCATCATGCGCTGCCTCGTCAGGACCGCACATGGCGAAGAAGGCGGCATGTCTGAGCGCCTTTCAGGCTGAGCCTTCAAACCATCCGGCCATCCCCTTCGCCGCCGCCTTGCCGGTGGCGAAACAGGCGGTCAGCAGATAACCGCCCGTCGGCGCTTCCCAATCCAGCATTTCCCCGGCAACGAACAGGCCGGGGAGCTTTTTCAGCATGTAGTTTTCATCAAGGCCGCTCCATGCGATACCACCGGCCGATGAAATCGCTTCGGCAATCGGCCTCGGCCGCGAGAGCGGTATTTCCGCATGTTTTATTCTCGCGGCGACGAAATCGTCCGGCATGGCCGCGATGTCGGGAAAGATTTCCCGCAGAAGCCCGACCTTCACAGCCGATAGGCCCGCCGCCTTGCGCATGCGATTTGCAAAACTCTCCTTCCGCCCGAGCTTCGCCAAGTCCCGGCTGAGGCGTTCCACCGTACGTCCGGGGGCAAGATCAATGGCAAGCGAGGCCTTGCCCGCCTGTTCCAGCCGGTCGCGCAGAGCGGCGGAATGGGCATAGACCACGCTGCCCTCGATGCCGTGCTTGGTTATCACGAACTCGCCCTGAAACGCTCCGGCCGGTGAAATGGTGATAGTGGATTTCACTGCCTCACCGGCAAAACGCTGGCGGAAGACATCACTCCATTCGACATCGAAACCACAATTGGCAGGACGGAAAGGGGAAATCTCCACACCCTTTGCCGCAAGCGGGGGAACCCATGCGGCATCCGAGCCCAGACGCGGCCAGCTTGCGCCGCCAAGGGCCAGAAGAACGGCATCGGCCTCAATGGCAAGATCGCCCTCCGGTGTCGCAAAAACCAGCCGCTCGCCGGAAAAGCCCGTCCAGCGGTGCCGCGTCCTGATGGTCACACCCTGCGCCTCCAGCCGGGCGAGCCATGCCCGCAGCAGCGGTGAGGCCTTCATGACTTTGGGGAACACCCGGCCCGATGTGCCGACGAAGGTTTCCTGCCCCAGCCCATGCGCCCAGTCGCGCAGCATGTCAGGTGTGAAATCATCGAGAGCGGCGCGCAGCGCCGGTTCGGCATCGCCAAACCGGTGGCGGAAACTGTCGTAGTCTTCGGCATGGGTGATGTTGAGGCCGGATTTTCCAGCCATCAGCAATTTGCGCGCCACGGTCGGCATGGCCTCGAACACTGTCACGGCATGGCCTGCGGCAGAGAGCATTTCGGCCGCCATCAGCCCCGCCGGCCCACCGCCGACAATCGCGACCTGCCTCGCCTTTGCCAAAACCCTCTCCATCACCATCTTCGCCATTGAGAGCCTTATACCGATTTCCGTATGTGAATATATGCGATATTGAACGGCCATGTTCACGCTCGACCGCCCCGTTACCTTTTCACAGGATATCAAGAAAAGCCGCTTCATCGCCTTTGCCGCGCCGATAACCGGCGAGGAGGATGCAAAAAGCTTCCTCGTGGCGCATTCGGACCTCGATGCCAACCACAATTGCTGGGCGTGGCGCACCGGTCAGACCTATCGTTTCAGCGATGACGGCGAACCCTCGGGAACAGCCGGAAAGCCGATCCTTCAGGCCATTGACGGTCAGGCACTGGATAATGTCGCCGTTCTCGTCATCCGCTGGTTCGGCGGCATACTGCTCGGCAGCGGCGGCCTGATGCGCGCCTATGGCGGCACGGCGGCAGCCTGCCTTCGGCTTGGTGAGACCTCGCCGGTCATCGCCTATGTCAGCGCCACGCTGAGCTGCCCCTTTTCCGATCTGGCGCTCGTAAAATCCCGCCTTTCCGCCACGCAGAACCTGCGGCTGGAGAGGGAGGATTTCACCGGCACCGGTGCGGATATGCTGCTCTCGGTTCCGGCCGGGGAAGCCGAACGTCTCACCCGGCTTTTAAGCGACCTGACCAGCGGGCGCGTCAATCTCCATATTCCCGACTAAGCACGCCTGTCCGAATACGAGATTCGTGCTAAGGAAGCGCCATGTCATCTGAGCTTTCCAACCCCATCTACAATCCGCCGCTCGAACCCTGGCTCACCATTGTCCACCGGGATGATGATCTGCTGGTGCTGGACAAGCCGAGCGGGCTTCTCTCCGTGCCGGGGCGCGATCCGGCGCTCTTCGACAGCCTGATGACGCGGGTGCAGAAACAGTTTCCGAAAGCGCTGATGATCAACCGGCTCGACAAGGACACTTCAGGCATCGTGCTGATGTCGTTGAACCGCAAGGCCCACGCCGCCATCGCCGCCCAGTTCGAGAACCGTGAGACGCGTAAATCCTATGTGGCCGTCGTCTGGGGTACGGTCGCGGATGAAGCGGGCGAGGTGGACCTGCCGCTGGCGATCGATCCCGATAACAAGCCTCGCCATCGCGTGGACCATGAAAATGGCAAGCCGGCGCAAAGCCTTTGGCGAGTGCTGGAACGATTGCCACTTCCGGCGACAAGGCTGGCGCTCACGCCCCTCACTGGCCGCACCCACCAATTGCGGGTGCATATGAAGGCGCTCGGCCATCCGATTCTCGGCGATGAATTTTATGCCGACGGCGAGGCGCTCGCCGCCGCCCCGCGGCTGATGTTGCATGCGCAGGAGGTCGGCTTCCGCCATCCCGATGGCCACGACGTCACCTATACCGTGCCCTGCCCGTTCTGAGGTCGCAGATGAAGGAAGAAAACGAAAGCTTCGTGGTGGATTTTGTCGGCGGTGCGGTCGGGCACCGTTTCCGCTCCGGCGAGGGGCGAGGACAGGCCCTGCCCAAAGCCGCCGGTTTTACCAAGGGCCGCACGCCAAAAATCGTCGATGCCACGGCGGGGCTGGGGCGAGATGCCTTCCTGCTTGCATCGCTCGGGGCGGAGGTTACCCTCATTGAACGCTCACCGGGCATGCACGCCCATCTTGCCGATGGCATTCGCCGCGCCCTTGAAGCGGGCGGCGCCTATGCCGAGGCAGCTGCGCGCATGACGCTCCTCAATGGCGATTCCCGTTATCTGCTGAAAGAGCTGTCACCCGAGGTGGTGATCGTCGATCCCATGCATCCGCCGCGCCACAACACGGCGCTGGTGAAAAAAGAGATGCGGGTGCTGAGAGAACTGGTGGGTTCCGATCCCGATCAGGTGGAACTGATGGAGGCGGCGCTTGAACATGCAACGAAGCGGGTGGTTCTGAAATGGCCGCTGCGCGCCGCTCCGATGCCGGGCATTCGCAAGCCCTCGCATCAGATAATGGGCAAGAATACCCGTTATGATGTCTTCATGATCTTCGGAAAATCTCTCGATCCCGAGGAATGATCAGCGGAAGCTCGGCTTGCGCTGCGCATTCATCAGAAGCTCATGCCGCGAAGCGAACTCGCCGAACAGCTTTCTGAGTCTCGTCTCCTCCGCCTTGTCCAGCCGGTAACGGCGGCAGAATTCCGCGACATTCAGGATCGGCTTGGTTCTGTTCCCGTTTATTGTCTTGTTGTCGATGATTTGCATGGCGTCCTCCGTCTGACAGAGGCCAAACGTGACGGCGGGCTTCCGGTTCCCTATAAATTCGCATGGATGAAAAAAGGGCGCGTGACAGCACACGGCCTCATCAAGTTTTCTTGAAACTCTCGCAGGAAACGAAATCCTCCCCAAATGGTTCTCTGCCTGACGTAAACGAAGGAAGGGAGACCCATGTTCCACAACAACCGATTTCTGAGTTCGACGATCTTATGTGCGCTGCTTACCGTGCCACTTGCCGGCGCTGCCCATGCACAGACCGCCCCGGCTGCCGAGACGAAACGGGCTAATGCGCCGGATCAGAAGCCGGCTTTCGAGGGCCAGACGCGCGCGCCGCAGGCTGACGTCCAGCCAAACGTTGAAAAAACCGTTGTCGCCGAGGGTCTGCCGCATCTCTGGTCGATGGAATTCCTGCCCGATGGCCGCATGATCGTCGCCGCCAAGGAAGGCGCCATGCATATCGTCGCTGATGGCAAGGCAGGCCCCGCGATAGAGGGTGTACCTGAGGTGGCATCCGCTGGACAGGGTGGTCTCCTCGACATCGCGCTGGCTCCCGATTTCGAGACATCGCGTAAAATCTTCTTTTCCTTCTCCGAACCACGGGATGGCGGCAACGGCACCTCCGTCGCCTCAGCCAAGCTGACCGAAGATGGCGGTGCGGCAAAACTGGAAGATGTCTCGGTGATTTTCCGCCAGATGCCCACCTATGACGGCGACAAGCATTTCGGCTCCCGCCTCGTCTTCGGCCCTGACAACGAGCTTTACGTCACCGTCGGCGAACGTTCGGATGCCACACCGCGCGTGCAGGCTCAGAATCTGTCGAGTGGTCTTGGCAAGGTCTTCCGCATTGATACCGAAGGCAAGGCTTTTGAGGGCAACCCCTTCGCCGGCCAGCAGAATGCGCTGCCGGAAATCTGGAGCTACGGCCACCGCAACCTGCAGGCCGCAGCACTTGATGGAGAGGGCAGGCTCTGGACTGTGGAGCACGGCCCGAGGGGCGGCGATGAGCTGAACATGCCAAAAGCGGGCCTCAATTACGGCTGGCCGGTCATCACTTACGGCATCGAATATAGCGGCCGGTCGGTTGGCGAAGGCGCCACCGCCAAGGAAGGCATGGAACAGCCGGTCTATTATTGGGACCCCGTCATCGGCCCCTCCGGCATGGCCTATTATGGCGGCGACCAGATTCCCGAATGGAAGGGCGCCTTCATTGTCGGTGGTCTGGTAAGCCAGGGTCTCGTCATCCTGCATATCGATGGCGACAAAGTCGCGACCGAAAGCCGGCTACCGCTCGAAGCGCGCATCCGCGACGTCAAGATCGGGCCGGATGGCGCAGTTTATGCCGTAACCGAACAGCGGGGCGGCAACTCGCAGATTCTCCGGATTGCCAAAGCCAGCTGAAAAACGATCGGCTGCAAAAACTGATGATCAAAGCAACAGGCCGCCGGAACGAAGGCGGCCTGTTTTTCGTTTGCCGCAGCGTAAAACCTGCCGGAAAAACCATGCCACAACCGCCTACCCGCCTTCTTGCCAAAATCGGACTTACCTATGTCAATGATCAGGAGCCGGGTATTTCCCGCGAAAAACGCGGGCGCGGTTTCTGCTACCGGCTGCCGGGCGGCGAACTTCTCTCCGACGGCATCGAACTGAAGCGCATCAAGTCGCTCGGCGTGCCACCCGCCTACCGGGACGTATGGATATGCATCGATCCATCAGGACATTTACAGGCAACCGGCTTCGATGCGCGTGGGCGAAAACAATATCGGTATCATCCAGACTGGCACGCGTTGCGCGGCGAAACGAAATTCTTCCAGCTCAAGAGTTTCGGCAAGGCGTTGCCCGCCATTCGTCGCCGGGCCATTGCCGATATCGAAAAGCAGGATCACGGGCCGGACATGACGCTAGCCGCACTCACGCTGCTGCTTGACGCCTCCTATCTGCGCGTCGGCAACCGTTCCTATCTCGAAACCAACGGCACCTATGGCGCGACGACGTTGCTCAAACGTCACATCTCTTTCGGCGAAACCATCGAATTGCGCTTCGCCGCCAAGGGCGGGCAAAAAGTGAAGCGGCAACTGCGCCACCCCCGGCTTCAGAAAATCCTCGAGGAAATCGCCGATCTGCCCGGCAAGGAACTCTTTGTCTGGCAGGACAGCGAAAACCGTGTGCATTCGGTCGATTCCAGCGATCTCAACGCTTACCTCTCCCGCACCGGCGGAGCCGGTATTTCCGCCAAGACCTTCCGCACCTGGGGCGGCACGCTTGCGGCCTTCTGCGATGCGATGGAGTATGTGGCGGCAGGGGAAAAACCAAGCATAAAGGGCATGTGTCAGGCAGCGGCGACTGAGCTTTCCAATACCCCCGCCATCTGCCGCAAAAGTTACGTGCACCCTGCCATCCTTGAGATTGCGACGGAGGAAAAGGCACAGAAAAAGCTTAGCCGCATTTTGAAAGTCGGGGCAAAGCCCGTCTCCGGCCTCAGGGCGGATGAAAGACGGCTGCTTGCCTTCCTGCCGTGAGGCTCAGCGGCTAGCCGCCCACTCCACCAGTTCCCGCTCGGCCCTTTCCAGCGCGCTATAATTCAAAAGCTTGCGTAGGAAAGCCACCGTGACGGCGCGGGTTCGAAGATTATACCGGCCTTCCGCATCGTCGTCACCCGGCGCCTGATGCACGTTCAGCTTTTCATAGAGGCTTTGCAGCCGGTTCTGCACGCTGCGCAGCGACAGGTTGCGGCGGCGCGCAATCGCCTTGTCGGTGAGGCCGAGCGCGACATCGACAAGGATTTCATATTCGGAATCGGTAAAACCATGCGCCTTGCCGAGGCTCTTTTCCTGCAGACCACGCACTTCCCGGTCGATCACGCATTGCGCCTCGATGAAGATGCTGCGCAGCGCCAGCCGCAACCGGTCATCGGAGGCCGATTTCAGCACGTAACCATAGGCGGCACCCTCCGGCACAATACGGGAAACGCCGCGCACATAGGCCTCGTCGGAATAGTTGGACCAGAACAGGATGCGGGTATCCGGCCTCTCCTTCCAGATGGTGCGCGCCGCCTCGATGCCATTGCGCTCGTTCATCTGCAAATCCATGACGATATGGGCGGCCCGGTTCTCCCGCGCCAGCTTTTCGCCGGTTCTGCCGTTGGAGGCTTCCAGTACCTTGTCGCATTCCGGCAGGGCGGCACGCACGGCCTCATTGAGATAGGCGCGGTGCAGCGCATCGTCTTCAACGATCAGCACATCCATGTCACACATCCTCCCGCCGGTCGAAAGCGCTTTCCGGCAGCGTCACGGTAATGCGGGTTCCGGCTCCCGCGCCGTTGCCGCCGATATCGAACCGCGCCGAAATCAGCCGCGCCCGCGTCTTCATGTTGCCGATGCCGAGACCGCCGGAGGCCCCGCCGCCACCGCCGCCGCTGCCGTCATCACTGACAGTCACCCGCAAACCGCCATCGACGGACGAAAGCGTCACGGCAATGGTTTCCGGCTGGGCATGGCGAATGGCATTGTTGACCGCCTCCTGCACGATGCGGAACAGCGAGATGGCCACCGTCTTGTCGAGTGTTTCGACCAGCCCGTCGGTCTCATCGGTTACCGACCATTCAATCACATTTCCGCTGTCACGAACGGAGCGGTCGACATAGGTCTCGATGGCCTGCACGACGCCGAACAATTGCAGGATGGAGGGTTTTGCCTCCTCGATGATCTCGCGCAGGTCCTGCATGCAGTGCTGCAGGCTGCGCACCACCGGCTCCAGCATCTCGCCCGAAACATCGGCGGCATGACTCATGCGTTCGATGCGCCGCGCCAGCCGCGTGAGATCCGCCAGCGTCTGGTCGTGCAAATCCATGCCGATGCGCTGCCGCTCGGCCTCCAGCGCCTCGGTCAATTGCAGGGCGCCCAGCCGCAGGCCCTCCTCGCGGGCATTGGCGCGCGCCTCCTCGATGGCCGAACGCTTGGCCTGCTCGGCGGCGCGGATGGCGTAGAAATAGGGCGCCAGCAAATCCGCAACCGCGCGGGCGTTGGCGACATCCTCCATCGAATAAGCATCCGACTGGTGTGACGAACAGCTGAGCGCGCCGATGATATCGCCATGCACCTTCATCGGCACATGCAGGCGGCTATGCAGGCCAAGTTCGATGATCGGGCTTGAAAACGAGCCTTCGAAATGAAAGCGCGGATCGGCGCAGGCATCGCCGCTCAAGAGATATTCGACCGCACCTGACAGCAGGGACCGGATCGGGCTACCGGTCAGAAGGGCGGGCGGCTGCCGGCTCCAGGCACTGACCAGACCGCTCTCATAGGCAATATGGTACTTGTCATCCAGCTGTTTGATGCAGACATCCATATGGTCATGCGGGATGATATGGCTGATCTCTGTCGCAACCGCCTGAATGATGGCATTGAATTCCAGCTGCCCGGCAAGCAGCCGCGAAATGCCCATATAGTGGTGAAAGAGCGCGCTTTTCGGCGTATCCAGCATGTGCGGACGCCCTCCCAAGCGTCTGCCTTCGACCATTGCGGCTGATATGACCCGTCAGAACGCCGCATCATCCATTCTGCGCCGGGCAAGGCCGTTTCGTCCTGCGGGTTCCCGCATGCTTTCTGCGGAAACCCGCAGGAAGATTGCCGTGATCCGCCTGTACAAGCCAAATCTTCTTGGTCATTCTCGCTTGTACTGGGGAACGGAGCTCCAGTGCAACGGGATTTCGTCTGCTGCGGAGGAGATTTGCGGCGGGTGAGGGTTCCGGCCCCGAAAGGGCAAGCCACCAGGGAGGAAAATCAATGGCTTTCAGGAAGATGCTTCTGGCGTCGGCCGCTGTCGCGTGCGCAGCCTTGCCGATCACCGCTCATGCCGATACGTCGGCCAAAAAAATTGCGCTTTCGAACAATTACGCAGGCAATTCCTGGCGTCAGGCGATGCTGACCAGCTGGGACAAGATCACCAAACAGGCTGTCGCCGACAAGCAGGTCGCGGCCGCTGACGCCTTCACGACCGCCGAAAACCAGGCGACCGAACAGGCGGCGCAAATCCAGAACCTCATTTTGCAGGGTTATGACGCCATCGTCATCAACGCCGCTTCGCCAACCGCCCTCAACGGCGCGGTAAAGGAAGCCTGTGATGCCGGCATTACCGTCGTTTCCTTCGACGGCATCGTCACCGAACCCTGCGCATGGCGTATCGCGGTGGATTTCAAGGCGATGGGCGAAAGCCAGATCGACTATCTGGCCAAGGCCATGCCGAAGGGTGGCAATCTGCTCGAAATTCGCGGTCTTGCCGGCGTTTCGGTGGATGACGAAATCCATGCCGGCATCGCCGCCGGTGTCGCCAAGAACCCGCAGTTCAAGATCGTCGGTTCGGTCAATGGCGACTGGGCACAGGATGTCGCGCAGCGCGCCGTTGCCGGTATCCTGCCAAGCCTTCCCGAAGTTGCCGCCGTGGTGACGCAGGGTGGTGACGGCTACGGTGCCGCACAGGCTTTCGCCGCCGCCAAGCGCCCGACGCCGACCATCGTGATGGGCAACCGCGAAGACGAGCTGCAATGGTGGAAACAGCAGAAGGATGCGGGCGGTTACGAGACCATGTCCGTCTCCATCGCCCCCGGCGTTTCGACGCTGGCTTTCTGGGTAGCGCAGCAAATCCTCGACGGCAAGGATGTGAAGAAGGATCTGACCGTTCCATTCCTGCGCATCGACCAGGCCAATCTTGAGGAAAACCTCAAGACCACCCAGAAGGGCGGCGTGGCGAATGTGGAATATTCGCAGGCGGACGCCCAGAAGGCCATCGCCGCCAAATAAGCGGACCGGTTCACAACAGATAGCTGCGGCGCTCCGAAACGGGCGTCGCAGCAACTACCGATATTATCCGATTTTCACATCACTGGCGTAATTGCTCATGAATGACATCATTGAGGCGGAAGAGGTCGTCGCCGCACGCGGCGTCAAGGTCGTGTTCGGCGCCGTGCGCGCGCTGGATGGAGCCGACCTCATCATCCGCGCCGGGGAATGCCTCGGGCTCGTCGGCCATAATGGCGCGGGAAAATCCACCATCGTCAACGTCATCAATGGCGGGCTGACGCCACATGAAGGTTCCGTTTCCTATCGCGGCGAGCAAGGCCGGCATGGCATCGCCGCCGCCCGCGCCAGCGGCGTTCGCTGCGTGTTTCAGGAACTGTCGCTCTGCCCGAACCTCACGATCAGCGAAAATGTCCGCATCATGCATGCCGCAATCGGCGGCCGGAACTGGCGCGGCCGGGCGCTTACGACGATCCGGCAGACATTGGACGAAATTTTCCCCGGCCATGGCATCGATTGCGAACTGACGATTTCCGAATTGTCCATCGCCGAACGGCAGATGGTGGAAATCGCCATCAATTTCTGCCGGACCCCGGAGGCGCCAAGGCTGGTGATCCTCGATGAGCCGACGTCTTCGCTCGACGCCGGTCTTGCCGAACAGTTGATGGATTATGTCCGCCGCTTTGTGCACGAGGGTGGCTCGGTTCTGCTGATCTCGCATATTCTCGGGGAAATTCTTTCGACGGCCACCCGTATCGTGGTGATGAAGGATGGCCGGGTGGTGGCCGACCGGAATGCGGCGGAGTTCACCACCCGCTCGCTGGTCGAAGCCATGGGCAGCGTCGTCAAGGAACAGGACAGGCGGCGGGGAGAAAGCCGCAAGGCAGGCGAAAAAGTGCTCTCCATGCCAGCGCGGCGTGGCGAAGGCCTCGCCTTCGAGGCCTTTCGCGGCGAGATCATCGGCCTTGCCGGCCTCGGCGGCCACGGCCAGACCGAAGCATTGCTCGATCTTTATCTCGCGCAGAACAACAGCTGGCTACCGTCGCGAAAGACCGATATCGCCTTCGTGGCGGGCGACCGCAGCCTGAACGGCACCTTCCCGCTCTGGAGCATCCTGAAGAACCTTTCCATCGCCTCGCTCAGGGATATTTCATCGGCAGGTATGGTGGACAGGGACAGGGAAAAGGCGGTCGGCGCGCAGTGGAAACAGCGCATCGAAATTCGCACGCCCGATATGGGCAACAAGATCCTCTCGCTCTCCGGCGGCAACCAGCAGAAGGTGCTTTTCGCCCGTGCGCTCGCCACCACCGCCAGCACGGTTTTGATGGACGACCCGATGCGCGGCGTCGATATCGGCACCAAACAGGAGGTCTATGACATCTTGAGAACCGAAGCTTCCCACGGCCGCACCTTCATCTGGTACTCCACCGAAATGGATGAAATCCGCCTTTGCGACCGGGTCTATGTCTTCCGCGACGGCACCATTCAGGCGGAACTCGTCGGCGATGACATTACCGAGCAGAACGTGCTGGCCGCCTCCTTTGCCGGAGAGGACCACGCATGAAACTCTCGGCAAACGCGCTCCGCCTCATCATTCCCGCCGCCTCGCTCGCCTTCCTGCTGGCCGCCGTCTTTTACATGCAGCCGCGCGCCATGAGCTATACCGGCATGAACCTGCTGTTCAATCTGGCGGTGCCGATCGCGCTTGCCACCATTGCGCAGATGCTGATCATGTCGGTCAACGATCTTGACCTGTCGATGGGCACCTTCGTCAGTTTCTGCGCCTGCGTCACCGCCACCTTCCTGCAGACGACGCCGCTGCTGGGGATCGCGATCTTTGCCGGCGCGATTGCGGTTTATGCCGCACTCGGGGCCATCATCCATATCCGTTCCCTGCCCTCCATCGTCGTCACGCTCGGCATGAGCTTCGTCTGGGGCGGTCTGGCCGTGCTCATTCTGCCCTCGCCGGGTGGCCAGGCCCCCGCCTTCATTCGGGCACTGATGACAGCCAAACCACCGCTGGTGCCGATCGCCATCGTCGCCAGCATCCTGATCGCGGTCGTCGCGCATTACATCGTCATGCGCTCCTCCTTCGGCGTTTTGATGCGCGGCGTCGGCGGCAATTTCCGCTCCGTCGAGCGTTCCGGCTGGTCGGTGGTCGGCATCCGTGCCGCCACCTTTGCGCTGGCCGGTTTCTTCGCGGTGCTGTCGGGCATCGCCCTTGTCGGACTGACGACCGCGGCCGATGCCAATATCGCCCTGCGCTACACGCTGCTGTCGATTGCCGGCGTGATCCTCGGCGGCGGTGAATTCGTCGGCGGAAGGGTGTCGCCCATCGGCGCCGTCATCGGCGCGCTGACGCTGACGCTTGCCGGCTCTTTCCTGTCCTTCATGCGCATTTCGCCGGACTGGCAGATCGGCGCGCAGGGCGCGATCCTCATCATCGTGCTTGCCTTACGCATCCTGCTCAACCGTCTTGAAAAGCGGGAGAAAAATCAATGAACGGGCTGTCATCCCTCACGAAAAAACCGTGGATCTGGTCGTTCGCCGCAACGGCTGCGGTGTGGATCATCACCGTGCTTTTCACCGGCGGAGCAAGCTCCTTCGGTCTGTCGCATGCGGCGCTGACCTTCGCGGCCTTTTCCGTCATCGTCGGCATCGGCCAGATGTTCGTCATCACGCTCGGGCCGGGCAATATCGACCTCTGCGTTCCCGCGACAATGACGCTATCAGGCACGCTGGCGCTGAAATTCATGGATGTGTCCGATGGTCTCATTCTGCCCGGACTGCTGATCGCCATCCTGATCGGTATCGCCATCGGCATCGGCAATTATGCGCTGATCAAGCTCTTGCGCATCCCGCCGATCATCGCGACGCTGTCGATGAGCTTCATCGTGCAATCCATTGCCATCTGGTCGAACCGCGGTCTGCGTATCAAGCCGCCTGAGACACTGGCGACATTCGCGATATCCAGCTCTTTCGGCATTCCGAACGTCGCACTTGTCGCGTTGCTGCTCTCGGTCGTCGCCTGGCTGCTGCTAGATCGCACTTTCTATGGGCGCTGGATTTCCGCGATCGGCCAGAGCACCTTTGCCGCCCACATGACCGGCATTCCGGTGGATGGCACCCGTTTCATCACCTATGTGCTCTGCGCGGTGCTGGCGGCGATTGCCGGTTATCTGCTCGCCAGTTTTTCCGGCGGTGCTGCGCTCAACATGGGCTCGGAATATCTGCTGATGTCCATCGCCGTCGTCGTCATCGGCGGCACGGCGGTGGCGGGCGGTGATTCCAACGTGCCCGGCATCTGGGGCGCCTCGCTCTTCATGTTCCTGGTGGTTTCGATGCTGAATACCTATGGTTTCGGCGCCGGCATCCGCCTCATCCTCACCGGCCTCATCATCATTTCCGTCATTCTTCTGGCAAGCGGCCCCAAGGCCACGCGCTGACCCCAAACAACAAGCCCACAAGCGGACCACGCTCATGACCACAGACAACACCTCCCCTTACGAAATCCACGATGACCGCTTCCGCCATCTGATCGTCGGCAATGCCGAGCTGGAAGAGCTCTATTCCGGCTGCCGCTGGGCCGAAGGCCCGGTGTGGTTCGCCGATCTGAACTGCCTGCTATTCAGCGACATTCCCAATCAGCGCATGCTGCGCTGGGTGCCGGATGGCGGGATCTCGGTATTCCGCCAGCCCTCCAACTTCACCAATGGCAATACGCGCGACCGGCAGGGGCGACTGGTTTCCTGCGAACATGGTGGCCGCCGCGTTACCCGCACCGAAGTCGACGGGTCGATCACGGTTCTCGCCGATAGCTATGGCGGCAAGCGACTCAATTCGCCCAATGACGTGGTGGTCAAGTCCGATGGCAGCATCTGGTTCACCGACCCGACCTACGGCATTCTTTCCGACTACGAGGGCTACAAGGCTGAGCCGGAGCAGAAGACGCGCAATGTCTACCGGCTCGATCCCGCAACCGGAAAGATCGACATCGCCATCGATGACTTCATGCAGCCGAACGGCCTTGCCTTCTCGCCGGATGAAACGAAACTCTATATCGCCGACAGCTCCTACAGCCACGATGTCTCCCGCCCGCGCCATATCCGCGTCTTCGATGTGGTGGACGGCGTAAAGCTCGCCAATGGTCGGGAGTTCTGCAGTCTCGACAATGGCCTGCCGGACGGATTCCGTCTGGATACGGCCGGCAATCTGTGGACCAGCGCCGGTGATGGCGTTCACTGCTTTGCGCCCGATGGCGCGCTTATCGGCAAGATCAAGGTGCCGCAGACGGTTGCAAACCTCACCTTTGGCGGCCCGAAAAAGAACCGGCTGTTCATCACCGCAACGAAATCACTCTATTCGGTGTATGTGGCCGCAACCGGAGCGCAGACACCCTGAGACGCTGAAAGCGTAGAATTCAGACCGGCAAGGAACTGGCAAGACGGCTTCGCCGCGTTATAAATGCGGTATGAGTGACGATTCCAGCCCCTTCCTGACTGATGACATGGAGTTCGATGGCGAAGCGCAGGCCGTTGAACCCACCAGCCGAATGCTGTCCTGGGCGCGCAATTCCGCCCTCTACCGGCTGGAACAGCGGATGATGACGGAAAGGCAGCTGCGCGATGCCATCATGCGCAAGGCACGGGAAAAATTCGAGGAGATCAGCCCGGCGCAGGTGAAGGCGCTCGGCGATTTTGCCGTGACCTTTGCCTACGGCATCAAGGCGCTTGATGATACCGCTTATGCGGAAATTGCCGTGCGAAGCGGCCAGCGCAGCGGCAAATCGAAACGTGGGCTGGCGCAGAAACTTCAGATCAAGGGCATCGCCCGGGAAACGGCAACAGCCGCGTTGCAGGAAACCAACGATCTGGTCGCCGCCATCATCTTCGCGCGCAAGCGCGCCTTCGGGCCGTTTCGCCGTGTCGAACTTGACGAGAAACGAAAGGGCAAGGAGTTTTCCGCCTTCGCCCGCAATGGCTTCGGCTTCGAGATCGGCGCGAAGGTCATGGCGATGACCTTCGAAGAGGCGGAAGAGATCATCGCGGAAGCACCGCTCTGACGATTATTGCGGCAGGGGATGCGTTTTCAGATAGGCGATCAGGTCCGTTATATCGGTTTCGCTCCACAGCCCGAAAAAGCGCATCGCATTGCCCGGGATCGCCTTCTTCGGGCTGGCGATGAACTTCTGCAGTTCGTCTTCCGTCCAGACCCGGCCAGCCGCGCCGGCATCCTTCAGCGCCTGCGAATAATGGCCGTAATCGGCCACCGAAGCCATCGGCCTGCCGACCACACCCATCAGATGCGGACCCATGCGGGTGCGCGGCGTATCGGCACTGTGGCAGGTGGAACAGCGGCTGAAAACCTTTTCCCCATGCGCCGCATCGCCTTCGGCAAAGGCGCTCGCCGCAAGAAGGGAAAACACAGTCGCTGCCGCAATATATCTGGATACGGAAATCATGGCCCGGATAATACAACGCCCTCCCCGTCTGACAACGAAGAGGGCGTGTTTTGACATGCGACAGAATGCCCGGTCAAAGCACCGGGCGCTTTGCCAATCAGTTCATGGCCGTCAGCGTAACCGAGGTGCCGGTGGCAGCAAGGTTGAGACCAACCTGACCCGTCACGCTGACCGTCTGCAGCTGGATCGAGCCGGAGGTGCCGCCAACGAGGATGTTGGTGCCAACGCCGAGACCGACGGTGACTTCAGCCGTTGCGCCCTGATAAAGGCCGCCGAGCGAACCACGGTGGTAACCGGCGGTCGGGGCGAAAACGGCCCAGACCAGACGGCCCTGCGTGGTGAAGCCGAGATCAACGCCCATCTTGCGGATGGCGCCGGTGTAATGGTCGGTGCGGCGTGCGCCCATCGTGGACTGGAAGGTGCAGTCCAGTTCCTTGGCGGAACCGAGAACATAACCGACACCACCGCCGATATCGCAGGTGAGATAACCGATCTTGACGCCGTTGCGGTCGTCCTGTTCCTGGGGAGCCGGTTCGTATCTCGCAAGGTCGGCAGCGAGTGCGGATGCAGCCCCGCCGAGGCCCATCGTCAATGCGGCAAAAGTTACGGCAACAGCCTTTTTCATCTTGTTTTCTCCTGTTTTATTCCTACCCGCAGCAGCCCTTCTTGCCCTCTCCGGATATTGAATTCCGCACTGTTAACGTTTGTTCCCTGAAATCGATCCAAAACAACTTAATTGGATGCAAGGAAAGCAAAGCGGTTAACAATGTCTAATGGCGGTAGGATGCCATTAAGACATTGTTAGGGCGGAAAATGCGTTGAAAATTCCTGTCAACAACAAGCGCTTTCAGGCGTTGTTTTGCTGCAACAAACTCAAAGCGGCAGCGCGACGGGCAAGCCGGTGGCGGCATGCGTCATGACATCCATGCGCACCCCATAAATCCGCTCCAGCGCCTCCGGCGTCATGATCTCCTGCGGGGTTCCTCTTTCAATCAGATTACCGGAATGCAGGGCGACGATCTCGTCACAAAAGCGTGCCGCCATGTTGACATCGTGCAGCACCACGATGACGCCAAGACCCTTTTCGCGCGAAAGTCTCTGCACCAGCGACAGCACTTCGATCTGATGTGCGAGATCAAGCGCCGATATCGGTTCGTCCAGCAGCAGGCTTTCGGCATTCTGGGCCACCAGCATGGCAAGCCATACGCGCTGGCGCTCGCCACCGGAAAGCGTGTCCACAAGCCGGTCGCGAAAGGCCACGGTGTCGGTCAGCTCGATGGCCTCATCCACCTTCTCCTGATCGGCCCTGGTGAACTGGCCGAGCGCGCCATGCCAGGGATAACGACCGAGCGCCACCAGCTCCTTGGCGAGCATGCCGGAGGCGGCCGGTGTATATTGCGGCAGATAGGCGAGTTTTCGCGCAAACTCCCGATTGCCCCAGTCACCCAGCGCCTTTCCCTCAAACGACACTTTACCCGCCGTGGGCTCCTGGATCCGCGCCAGAATCTTGAGCAGCGTCGATTTTCCCGAACCATTATGGCCGATCAGGCCGATTGTCTTGCCGGTCGCAAAACTTGCCGTCAGCGGCTGCAGCAATGTTCGGCCGGGTACCTCCATCGTCACGCCTTCCAGCGAAAAAAGCAGGGTATCGTCGTAGCCGGCGGCAAGTGCTGCCTCACCCATGGTTCTTATCTCCGTAAATGCCCAGACACATCATTGGCGCCTGCCTGAAAGCCAGATCAGATAAGGCGCACCGGCCAGTGCCGCAAAAAGCCCAAGCGGCAGCTCATAGGGAAAGGTGACCGTTCGCGCCCCGAGATCGGAAAGCGCCATCAACACCGCTCCGAAAAGGAATGAAGCGAACAGATGGTCGCGCGGCGTGGTGAAGCCGGCGCGAAGCGCGATATGCGGCGCCATCAACCCGACGAAACTCAAGGGACCGACAAGCAGCGAGGCCGCACCGGTGGCGATGCCGGCCACCGCGATGACGGCAATGCGTGCGAGACTGAGCGGCAGCCCGAGGGAAAGCGGCACATCCCGGCCGAGCGGCAGGATTGTCAGCCAACGTGTCACCGACAGCGCACCTGAAAGAAGAACGACGGAGAGCACGGCAAGAAAAATCGCCGAAGCGGGCGTCGCCGTCGAACCCGAACCGCTGAGCCAAGCGAGAATCTGCCAGGCGCGCTGGTCGCCAATGGCAAGCAGGGCCGAAAGCACCGCCGAGCAGAGCGAACTGACGGCAATGCCCACGAGCAGTATTTTCTCAGGCGCCAGATACCGGCGCACCGCAAAGAACAGCACGAGGGTCATGACCGCCGCCGAGCCGATGCCGGCACCCGCGAACAATTCAAAGAGGCCTGCCGCCGGAAAAATCGTGATGGCGGCGGCAAAACCGAGGCCGGCGCCGCCGCTGACGCCGATTACCTCCGGGCTTGCCATGGGATTGCCGGTCAGCCGCTGGAGAAGCGCCCCGGCCATGGCCAGCAGACCGCCGGCCGCCATGGCCGCTACCAGCCGTGGCCAGCGGAACGGCAGAAGGCTTTGCAGGTCACCGGCACCCAGCACCGTCCAGCCATCCGGGCCTTTGCCGATGGCCAGCGCTGCAAAGATCAGCACAGCCATGATCACAAGCACTGGCAGCAGCGCGGCAAGCCGGCGTCTTGCCGCAACATCGCCGCCTTCGCCGCGATGGACATCGGTCGGTCGGATTTTCGGCAATAGCCACAGAAGCAGCGGTCCGCCGATCAGCGCCGTTACCGCGCCCGTGGGGAAAACTTCGGCCGTCGTGCTCGCCAAAAGCTGAACGAGACCATCGCAGAACCAGAGCAGCAGCCCGCCCAGCAGTGGCGAAACCATGAGCACGGCGGATGACCGCCGCACGCCGAGTGCCCGGGTGAGCGCCGGTGCGGCAAGGCCGATGAAACTGACGAGGCCAACCGCAGCGGCCACGAAGGCGGCAAGCGCAACGGCAACGGCCGCGACCGCCAGCCTGATCGAAAACAGCGATATGCCGAGCGATCGCGCACCGGCATCGCCAAGACCGAGAACCGTCAATGGCCTTATCAGCAAACCGGTCAGCGCAAGGCCGGCGAGAAGCTGGAAGGCAAGAGAAAAGGCATTCGACCAGTCCTGCTGGCTGAGCGAGCCGCCGTTCCAGACGACAAGCGACATCAGATATTCGCCCTGCGCCAGCGTCAGCGCCGCCGAAACGGAGGCGGCAGTAATGCCAACCAGAAGCCCTGATACCACCATGGTCACCGGTTCGAAGGACCGCCGCCAGCCGAGAAGGAAGACAATGGCGGCGGCAGCGGCAGCGCCCGTGAGTGCCACCAATGCACGATTGCCATCCAGCACTGAGGGAAAGAACAGGGTGGCGATGACGATGGCCAGCTGCGCACCGGCGGAAATGCCGAGCGTCGAAGGGTCGGCAATCGGATTGCGCAGCAATTGCTGGAGAAGCGCACCGGACAGGCCGAGCATCGCACCCGCCAGAATGGCGACAGCTGCACGCGGCATCAGGCTGAAGGCGAAAATCACCTGATCCATCGACAGCTTGGCGGCATCGAATGGCAGGCCGGGCCATGCGCTGAAAGGTAGCCGCTGCAGGCCGGCATGCAGCGAAAGCCCGCAGGCCAGCACGAACAGAAGCCCGCAGAAAAGCTGGAGAGGCCGCGCCGTCACAGGGCTTCTCCCTGCGCCGTCAAAGCCTCGGTCAGAAGCCGCGCAAAACGCACACCGGCGGTGATACCGCCATAGGGGCTGACATTGCCGAGCGTCACCACGCGGTTTTCCCGCACGGCCGGAAGGGCCCGCCAGATGGCGCTGTTGCGCAGGCTCTCGCGGGCTTCCACCGGAATATCGGAGACGATCACGATACGCGCCTCCGACGACGCGGCGAGATTTTCCAGCGGCACCGGCGCTGCGAAAGTGAATTGCGAACGATCCACCCAGGCATTGGCGAGCCCCAGCCGACCAAGCACATCCCCGAACATGCTGTCCGCACCAAAAGCACGAAAATGCCGGGCGTCACCAATATTGATCACATAGGTCGGCCGCGCGGAAAAACCGGCGAGGCGGGTGCGCATGGCTTGCAGCGCCGCGTCCGTTTCGCTCAAAACCCTGCGCGCCTCATCAGCCCGGCCGAGCTTTTCGCCAAGAGCCGACACTGCCGCAAGCGCCTTTCCGAAAGGCGGCTCGCCCTTCACGTAAAAGGGCAGCGAGAAGACCGGCGCAATCGCTTCCAGCCTGCCGGTATAGCGCGTGTAGAAAGGCGAGATCAGGATTAGATCCGGCCGGGTCAATTGCAGTAGCTCGAAATTCGGTGCGCCGCGCAGACCAAGATCAACGACGTTCTCAGGGATTTCCGGCTCGACCGCACCGACCCTGAACTGAATGAGCTCGGTTGCAGCCACCGGCATGACGCCGAGCGCCACGGAGGTTTCGAGCATGGCCCAGTCGATTGCGGCGATGCGGGGCGTCACCGCCGCCCGCGCCTTGCCTGCAAGAGCCGAAGCGGCGAGCAGGCCTAAAAATTCCCGCCGCCCCCAAAGGGGGGACATCCATGGATCCTTGCGCGTCATGCCCCTGCTGCTTCACTTGATATGGCGTCACCAACGATAGGTCAGCTTGCCCATAACCGTTCTTCCGTCACCGTAATAGCATCCGAAAGTGGAGCAACTAGAAATATATTCTTTATCAGTCAAGTTTTGCACGAGGAGCGAAGCGCGATAGCCGTTCTTCTCGTAATGCACGCCGAGATCGAGCAAAGCGAGACCCTTCATTTCGAAGGTATTGGCGGCATCGCCATAACGCTTTCCGACATAACGGACGCCGCCGCCGATCCCGAAGCCTTCAAGCGCCGTATCCTCCGCGAATGTATAGTCGAGCCAGAGGCTCGCGGCATGCTGCGGTGCATTGTCCAGTTCCCTGCCGTTGTTGACGCGGCCCGCCACTTCGCTGTCCATGTAGGTATAGGCCGCACGCAGATCGAGCCCGTCGGCAAGGCTTGCAACGCCTTCAAGCTCGAGGCCTTTCACGTGCGCCTCGTCCATCTGCTGCGTCACGCCGCCCACCGTCGTCGTCACATTCTTCTGCTTCAGATCATAGATCGCCGCGGAGAAGAAACCGTCGAAACCTTCGGGCTGGTATTTGATGCCGGCTTCCCATTGCTCGCCGGTGGTCGGCTTCGGCGCATCGCCGACAGCCGGCTGCGGCACCGGTTCGAAGGACGTCGCATAGCTGACATAGGGTGCGATGCCGCCATCGAAGAGATAGCTGACGCCGACGCGACCGGTAAGCTTGTGGTCGTCCTTGTCGAGTGCACGATAGGTCGTGCCGTTGAAGGTCGTGCCGCCGGTGCTCGCCCAGTCCTGCCGAAGGCCAGCAGTGATGCGCCAGTTCTCAATCGCCATCTCGTCCTGCGCATAAAGGCCGATCTGCGAGATATCCGTCTTCACATCGGCATAAAGCGTGCGTGAGGTCAGGCTGACCGGTCCGCCATAGACGGGATTGACAGGGTTGAGTGGCGTCGCGGCCCAGAATTCGGTTTTGACGTTATTGTCGAAATAACGGTAATCCAGCCCGACAAGCAGGGTGTGATCCACCGGCCCGGTGGAAAAATCCGCCTGCAGGCTGTTGTCGATGTTGAACGTGTTCAGCAACTCGTCCTGAAACGTCGCATTGCGGCGGATGAGATTGCCGATCATGCCGCCGCTGCTCGAAGACATGCCGAGCGCCCGGTAGGACCAGTCGAAATTGGAATAGCGCGCATTTTGCCGGAAGGTGAAGGTCTCGTCGAAACGGTGCTCGAATTCATAACCGATATTGGTGAACTTGCGGTTCGACGTATCAAAGGACGGATCGCCGACATAAAAGCTGCGGTCCAGCATGTTGCCGGGCCGAGCGTAAGTCAGCGCCGGCGGCAGGCCGGAAGGTGAACTTGGATTATCGTGCTGATAGGACGCAAGAACCGTCAGCTTCGTATCCTCGTCCGGCTGCCATGTGAGAGCCGGCGCAATGAAGTAACGATCGTTCTGCAGATTGTCGGTCTGAGCATGGGCATTGCGGGCAAGACCGGTCAGACGATAGGCAAAGCTGTCGCTATCCGCCACCGGACCACCGATATCGAACATCGACTGATAATAATCGAAGCTGCCGATCCGCGCGCCCACTTCACCGAAACGCTCGAAGGTCGGTCGCTTGCTGACAAGATTGATGAGTCCCCCGGGATTGCTCTGACCATAAAGCACCGAGGCTGGCCCGCGAATGACCTCCACCCGCTCCAGACCATAGACTTCGTAGGAGGGCGCGCCGGCCGTGCGCATCAACCGCAGACCATTGAGGAACTGCAGCTGGTTTCCCGCAAACCCGCGAATACGCGGCGCATCAAAGCGCGGATCGGAACCTGATGGCTGCGCGACGACGCCAGGCACATAATTCAGTGCTTCGCTGAGATTGCGGACAGTCTGCGCCTCCATCTGGTCCCGGGTGATGACGGAGACGGATTGCGGTGTCTCGATCAGGGAGCGGCCCGTCTTGGTGGCGCTGGCGCTGCTTTTGGCCACATAACCTTTCACCGGTGCCTTGGGGTCCTGCTTTTTACCACCTTCCACGGTGATGGTCTGCAGCACCGTCGTTCCGGCTTCCTGCGCAAGGGCGGGAAGCGGGGACAAAAACGCCACATAGGCAATGGCGGCGCAACCGCCCGCCAGAATGGAAATGTGTTTGGTTTTTCCCTGCACGCCAAGACCCTTCATCACCCGCGCCGTCACAAGACGGATAGTTTTCTGGAGAAATTAAGTCATCTTATTACGCAAGGTGCAGATTGTGATCCAATAAGCGCAGCCGGTTTTTTTCAGAACTATTGATTATGAAAATAGGCGCCGATAATAGCTTGGAATTATTCAAATCTGGCAGGAGAGGCCACGACGATGGGCAGGAAACCGGCAAGCCGGGCGGACACATTCGAATTGCGTCACCTGCGCTATTTCACCACGCTGGTGGATGAGCGCAATTTCGAGCGCGCCGCCGCCCGCCTCGGCATTGCCCAGCCCGGTTTGAGCCAGCAGATCATGGCGCTTGAGGATATTGTCGGCATGCCGCTGCTCGACCGGACACGCCGGTCGGTAAAGCTCACCACTCCGGGCCAGCTTCTCTATGAGGATGCCCGGAAAATCCTTGCCAATGCCGAGGCGACCCTTGCCGCACTCAAACGTGTCGATCGTGGCGAAACCGGCCGCATCTCCATCGGTTATGTCGCCTCCGCCGCCTATTCCGGCCTGCTGATAAAGTCCATCGCCAGTTTTCGCGCCTCCCATCCCGATGTTGAATTGCAGTTGATCGAGATGGAAATGCGGCTGCAGCTGGCCAAGATTGCCGATGGCAACCTGGATTTCGCCTTCATCCGCCCACCAGCCCCTATCCCCGAAGGGGTTACGACCCATGTGGTTCTGCGAGAACCGCTGATGGCGGCCCTGCCGGAAAATCATCCCCTGGCCTACACATTGCAGGTCGATCTCAGGAACCTTGCCGGAGAAACCTTCATCACGCCACGACAGCCGCCGGATGTCGGCTTTCATTACAATACGATAGAAGCCTGCAACGAAGCCGGGTTCCAGCCGGCGATAAGCCCGGAAGGCCGCGACTACACCACCATCGCCAGCATGGTGGCGATCGGCCTCGGCGTCGCGCTGGTGCCACGCTCGCTCGATTGCCTGAGGTTGCCCGGCTTGCGCTACGTGCCGCTTGCTGCAAGCTCCACAACCTCGGATCTCGCCATCGCCCACCGGAAAACGGAAGCCTCTCCCGCCGTCAGGGCCTTCATTCTCCACACCCGCAGCTGAGGCGGAGGGCATTCATCTCCCACCCCACCCCGCTCTCGGACGTGGATGCAAAATCCGCCATATCCGACGGAATAGCGGTAATGGCGATGCGGCCGGTAAAGCCAACCGCATGAGATTGCAGAGGGAACGCCGGTGTTTCGGAAAACCGCGTGCGGAAATAAAGGCCAACCTCACATATATCGTTCCCGCTTTTCCCCGCAGCTCCCGCCCGTTGCATAATCACGGCAGATTTCGATTTACGGGAGACAGCAATGGCTGAGACTTACGAACACTACGCCGCCGGCCTGGAATCGCCGGCATCCCACGGTTTCGACATCGTTCCCGACGATACGACCCCGCTTCCTTCACCAACGCGCGCCCTTTATATCGGCCATGGCGGTCAACTCTGCCTCACCCTGCTTTCAGGAGCGACGGTCACCTTTCAGAACATTCCTGCAGGCTGCCTGCTGCCCGTCAGGGCTACGCGTGTATTTTCAACGCGCACTACTGTGACGGGTATAATCGGGCTCGGTTAGGTGATATATTCGTGTCACCTGACCATCGGCCTGAAAACACGACCGCCTTCATGTGACAGTTTCATGACAAAGCTTTCAGGTTGATGTCAGCTAAATAACGCATCCGCCATCAATCGGCCCTAGCGGCAGCGTGAACAGGAGCATTTTGTCCCGTTTCGCGCCGCCGCCGGCACATGTGAAATCTGGTGGACTTGGCAGTGGCTCTTTTTACCGCGAAAGCGACAGGCATCGAATCGTATCGTCCGGAAATAGGTAGCGTGCCGCTCAGCCTGCTGACGGGCGCCTATCTGCTGTTTTTCATGAACCAGACATTCTGGTCGAAGGTCCATACCTATCTTTCCGCTTATCCGGTTGCCATCGTTGCACTTTATGTCGCCATGGCGGCGCTTTTCGGCGCCCTCATCACGATTTTTTCCGCCAAATATCTCATCAAGCCGTTTCTGATCTTCCTGGTATTCGCCGCCGCCGCCGCATCCTGGTTCATGGACCGCTACGGCATCGTCGTCGACAGCGACATGATCCGCAACGCCATGGAAACGACGCAGGCGGAAGCCGGTAATCTGATTACCCCCGGCTTTCTCTGGCATATGGCGATTTACGGGCTGGTTCCATCCATCGTCATCATCGCCATCCGCATCCGGCATCGGCCGATTCTCGAGAAGCTGCTGTGGAACACCATCAGCATCCTGGTCTGTCTCACCATCGCGGGCATCATCAGCTTTGCGAATTCAAAGACATTCACCACCGCCGTCCGCCAGCACAAGGATATCGTCAAGAGCGTCAACCCGCTGTCGCCGATGATGTCCACCATTCACTATTTCACGCAGGCCGGTCAGGAAGCCGAGATACAGGTCAGCCCCCTCGGCAAGGATGCAAGGCTTCTTCCGGCGCTCGGCGGCGTGCGCAAGCCGCGCATCACCGTCATCGTGGCCGGCGAAACCGCGCGCGCCGCGAATTTTTCCCTGAACGGTTACGAGCGCGACACCAATCCGGAACTCGCCAAGCGCAACGTGATCTATTTCCCCAGCACCACCAGCTGCGGCACGGCGACGGCGATTTCCATTCCCTGCATGTTCTCGAAGTTCCCGCGCTCGGAATACAGCCACAGCAAGGCGCTCGCCAACGAGAACGTCATGGATGTCCTCGTCCACGCCGGCGTCGGCGCCACATGGCTGGACAACAACACCGGCAGCAAGAACGTCGCCGACCGCATTCCCTATTTCGACCTGCCCTCCACCAATGACAGCCGCTTCTGCACCGGTGGAGAATGCCGCGACGACATCTTCTTCGACAAGCTCGACTCCTGGCTCAACAACGTCAAGAAGGACAGCGTCATCGTATTGCACCAGATGGGCAGCCACGGGCCGACCTACTACCTGCGCTACACCGACGAGTTCCGCAAATTCACCCCGGATTGCCGCACCGCCGAGCTTGGCAATTGCAGCGATGCCGAGATCGTCAATTCCTACGACAATACGCTGCTTTACACCGACCATTTCCTCTCGACCGTGATCGACAAGCTGAAAGCGCACTCCGACACCCTGGCGACGGGCATGATCTACGCATCGGACCACGGCGAATCCCTTGGTGAAAACGGCGTCTACCTGCATGGAGCGCCCTATCTGCTCGCCCCGGATCAGCAGACCCATGTGCCGTTTCTTGTCTGGTTCGATGACGATTTCGCCAAATCCATGGGGCTGGACCGGGCATGCCTTGCAAAAACCGCAGCAGAGGGCGGGCGCTCCCACGACAACTATTTCCACAGCATTCTTGGCATGATGAACGTCTCCACTTCCGTCTACGATCCCTCGCTCGATGTGTTCGGTGGGTGCACCCAGCGCCAAAACAGCTGAACAGACAGTGCTTGACGCTTATCCCGTGAAAGCGATACGCAGGACGACGCGATAGAGGGAGCTGTCTTGCGGGTTCTGCTTGTTGAAGACGATCATGTCCTGGGAGAGGCGTTGCGAGACCATGTCGCGGCGGCCGGGCACGCTGTGGACTGGTTCAAGACGCTCGGCGACGCCATGGCGGCGACGCTGACCATGGCTTACGGCCTGATCCTGCTCGACATGCGCCTGCCGGATGGCGAAGGCATCACTCTTCTGCAAGCGCTGCGCAGGCGCGACGATGCGACGCCGGTGATCATTCTGACGGCACATGACCAGGTTTCCGACCGGATAGCCGGGCTGAATGCCGGCGCGGACGACTATCTGGTCAAGCCTTTCGACCTCGACGAGCTTTCCGCGCGCATGCTGGCGGTCTCGCGCCGTTACGAGGGCCGCTCGGCCCCCGTCATCCGCCTGCCCGGCATCGAGATCAATCAGGTGGCACGCAATATCACGGTCGATGGAACGGCGCAGACGCTGAGCGCCCGCGAATGGGCCGTATTGGAAAAACTGGTCGAACATCCCGGTGCGGTCGTCTCCAAAGCGCAGCTGCACGACACGCTCTACGAATTCGGCGCGGAAATAGAAAGCAACACGGTCGAGGTCTATATCAGCCGGCTGCGCAAGAAAATCGGCCATGACCGCGTCGAGACGGTGCGCGGCGTCGGCTACACGATCAAGTGAACCAGACGGCAAGTGAACCAGACAGCAAGTAAGCCGGACGGCGAGCAGGCAGATAACAAGTAGGCGCAGATGGCCAGACCGACCAGCATGACCCGCAAGCTCGTGACGGCGCTGACCAGCGTCGTCGCCATATCCTGGCTTCTCGCCTGCGGGCTGGGCGTCATGGTGATGCAGGACGAATTTGCCGAGATTTTCGATGCCGGCGTGCAGGAAACCGCCGAAAGGCTTTTGCCGCTTCTGGCCGACGATCTCAGGGAAAACAACACGGCGCCGGCCTCGCGCAAGCTCAACCCTTCAGCGGAAGGCGCGGAATATCTGACCTATCAGGTGCGCGACCGGGAAGGACAGGTCGTGCTGCATTCACATGACAGTTCGACGGAACCTTTCGAGGTGTCGCTCGACCCCGGCTTTTCCGAAACTGCGACACAGCGCATCTATACGGTCGTGACACCGGACGGCAATTATTTCCTGCAGGTCGCCGATGCCTTCGCCAACCGGCGCGAAGCCATCGAGGAGGCAGGCAGCGCGCTGCTTCTGCCCGTTCTCATCCTCATACCCGCCAGCATCTTTGCCGTCATCGTGGTGGTGCGCAGAACCCTGCAGCCGATACAGACCCTGCGCGACGAGATCGGGAAAAAGGATGGCGGCAATCTGGCGCCGCTCGAAACACAGCCTTTTCCGGGCGAACTCCATCCCATCGCCCGCTCGGTCAATCTGCTGCTCGGACGCCTGCGGTCGGCAATCGACGCGGAGCGGGAATTCACCGCCAACAGCGCTCACGAATTGCGCACGCCGATTGCCGGCGCCCTGGCGCAGGCGCAACGGCTCCACGCCGATATTCCGCCGGAACTGGCGCCAAGGGTGGAAAATATCGAAAAGTCCCTGCAGCATCTCGGCCATCTCGCTGAAAAACTGCTTCAGATGTCGCGGGCCGAAGCAAGAATCGGCGTGACCGATACGGCAACCGATCTCATTCCCGTTCTCGAACTCGTCATCGATGACATGATGAGAACGGCGATCGGCACCTCCCGCATCCGCTTCACCAATCATTGCGAGGACGGCCTGCTCTGCAGGATGGGCGCGGATGCCTTCGGCATCATCATCCGCAATCTCCTCGAAAACGCCCTGATCCACAGCCCGGCGGAAAGCCCGGTGCAGATATTGGCCGAAGAGGACGGGACGATCCGCATCGTCAATTCCGGACCGGCAATCGACAGGGCGCTGCTGCCCAAGCTGACGACACGTTTTGCCAGGGGGCCGACCACCGCGGATGGCACCGGTCTTGGCCTTGCCATTGTCAAAAGCCTGGTGGAACAGACCGGCGGCGAACTGGTGCTTTCCTCTCCCGCACCCGGCCGGAAAGACGGCTTCGAGGCCCGCGTGGTTCTTCCTGCCCAAACCGCCTGAAGGCGTTGAAAACAAAAAAGCCCCGTCAGGAACGAGGCTTCTTCCGGATCGGATCGTGTCGCTCAATCCTCGTGGATATGGCTGTGATCGCGCGTGTCGCGCATCTTCACATAAACCACCAGCGACAGCGCGATCATGATCGTCACATACCAGAAGAACCAGTTTTCATGGCCGATCTGCTTGAATTTCAGGGCCACGAATTCCGCCGTTCCGCCAAAAATGGTGTTCGCCAGCGCATAGGGCAGAGCCACGCCGAGCGCGCGGATATGGGCGGGGAACATTTCCGCCTTCACCACCGCATTGATGGAAGTGTAACCGGTCACGATCAAAAGGCCGACCAGAACGAGGGCGAAAGCCATGATCGGATCGGTCGTCGTCGCCAGTGTACTGAAGATCACGTAGGTGAACAGCGTTCCGAGAATACCGAAACCGACCATCAGCGGCTTGCGGCCGACCTTGTCCGACAGCGCGCCGGCGAGCGGCTGGCACAGCATGAAGACGAAAAGCGCCGCCGTGGTGATTTCGGTCGCGCTTTCCTTGCTGAAACCTGACGTGTTGACCAGGAATTTCTGCAGATAGGTGGTGTAGGCATAAAAGGCGAGCGTGCCGCCCGAGGTCAGCGCCATGACCATCAGCGCTTCCCGCGGATAGTGCTTGAACAGCGCCCATCCGCTGGATTTCGGCTTGTCGGCCTCACCGGCCTTGGCGTTTTCGAAAGACTGCGTCTCGGCAAGGCCACGACGGATATAAAACACCGCAATCGCCAGAATGCCGCCGATGAAGAAGGGAATGCGCCAGCCCCACTCGCCAAGCTGTGTCGGCGTCAGGGCGCGCTGCAGCACCAGAAGCACCGCCAGCGCCAGAAGCTGGCCGGAAATCAGCGTCACATACTGGAAGCTGGAGAAGAAACCGCGGCGGTTCCTGCCGGCCATTTCGCTGAGATAGGTGGCGCTGGCGCCATATTCGCCGCCGACGCTGATACCCTGCAGAAGGCGGGCAAAAACCAGAATGGCAGGTGCCGCGATGCCGATCGTCTCATGGCCGGGCGTGATGGCGATCAGCAGCGAGCCGAGACACATCAGCGTGACGGAGAGTGTAAGGCCCGCCTTGCGGCCCTTGCGGTCGGCATAGGTGCCCATGAACCAGGCCCCGATGGGCCGCATCAGAAATCCGACGGCGAAAACGGCGGCCGCGCTCAACAGTTCGGCCGTCTGGTTTCCTGAAGGGAAGAACACCGGCGCGAAATAAAGGGTGAAGGCCGAATAGACATACCAGTCGTACCATTCGACGAGATTACCCGCCGATCCGCCGATAATGGATTTCAAACGGGTTTTCTGGTCCGGCGCGGTGGCGGGACCATTTGCCATAATATTCACGGTAAACTCCAATTCATCTTCGTCTGGAGATGGAAGGGCGAACGGAAGGTGTGATAATTTGTCGCTCTCGGCGAGGGTATATACCCGCCATATTGCAATGCGCAAGCTTATGCCGCACCGCAACATGGCGGCAAGAACGGCGATAGAGGCCCGCATCGTCGTGATTCCCGGCCCTCCACACCGGTTCGCGCAACAGGATCGGGGCGATGATAGCGGGAAAAGCAGAACCGGACCATTGCAATCCGCCTTGTAAGCCAGGCTTGCCCAAACTAAAAAATATCAATGATTTATGAGATATCGGACATCCAGCTGGAACAGCTTCTCATCGCCGCCGCCCGTGCGGGCGAAGCGCTGGCGCGGCTGGACGAACGCATCAGCCGTTCGCCGATGAGACACGGTTTCATCGAAAGGCAGGATTTTACCGACGCCATTTCCTCCATGTGGGTCGATGGCGAACTGGTCCATATGGAAGATCTTGTCCTGCATGATGCCCATATGGACGTGCGCGCACCGACTCACGAGATGACCGCGGCGCACCGGATACTCCGTTCGAGGCGGCTGATCTTCTCCAGCGGCGCCGGCTGGGCCTTCACGGCGCCGGGACTTTCCAGATTGCGGGGCAGAGCGGCGCTTGCAGTCGAAGAGGCAACGCCTCCCCGGGAAATCGTGGATAGCTCCCGCAGCGATGAGACCGAATCAGACGTGGACGCCTCGCTGAACGGTGCCTTTTCCGAGCTGGACGCGCTGCTGGCGCGAAGTTCCGCGACACTGGACGCGATTACCGCCGGTCACATGCCAGCACCCCTGCTGCGGCAGGAAAGCAATCCGCTCATCAACGAGCCCGATTGGGATGAGGAAGAACGGCTGGAAGAATGGCTGAAGGTGCAGGCGCGGACGGAGGAACTGCCGGCGATCCTGCGAACCGCCATTCTGCTCGATGCCTGGAACATGATCGAGGTGCTGCAGCGCAGCCCCTGGCTCGGCCGGCTTCTGGCCGCCGCCTTTCTGCGCGACGGCGCCGTCACACCCGATCACCTGCCAGCCCTCAGCACCGGTCTTCGCGCCGTTCCGCGCGATCGCCGGCACGCCAGAAACCAGACGCAGCGGCTCCTCGCCCTTCTGGAAAGCTTTTACGAGGCGGCGCAGGCCAGCCTGAAGGAACATGACAGGCTGTCCCATGCGAGAGAGCGCATGATGCGCAAGCTGACCGGCCGTCGTTCCTCCTCGCGCCTGCCGGAACTGGTGGAGCTGGTGGTTTCCCGGCCGGTGGTCTCGGCGGCGATGATCGTCAAGGAACTCGGCACCACGCCGCAGGGCGCGATCGGGCTCGCAAATCAGCTGGAATTACGTGAGGTTACAGGTCGTGGCCGCTTTCGCGCCTGGGGGATGCTCTAGCAGCCGCACTTCCGCCAGACCGGGGAAAACAGAAAAAACGGCAGGTATCGGCGTCTCTTTCATCATGGAAAAATCCCGCGGAAATGCGGCGATCACGAATCTTAACAAAATTTAACTATTGCGTAGGTGGGCGAAGCGTCTATGTTCCTCGCTGCGTTGCAACATGATTTCTTCTCCGGCAACGCGGTCGCATTCGGCCCGGCAGCGTTTCTGTGCCGCCCGCATTTAAGTGTCCATTATGAGGGAGATGCAATAATGACAATTTCAGTCACACAACCTGATTCCGATCACGAAACCGATGCTCCTTTTGCCAAAAAGGTTCTGACCGCACGCACGCTTGCCGGCTATACGGTCGAACAGCTTGCCGTCACCTGCGGCCTGACCACCAGCGAAATCCGTGCGCTGGAAGACGGAACCGACAGCGATCCGCTGCGTATCCGGCGCGTTGCCGCCGCTCTGCAGATTCCTGTCGAAACCGTTATCTGATCGTTCGCAACAATCACGAGAAACTCAGCGCCGCCGGGGACGATGTTCTCAAGAACATCCGGGCGGCGCGCGCGGCCTGAGGCCGCCAATGTCTTTCGGAACATTTTCCGCCGCGCTCTCTTAACATTTTCGTTATCCGGCACCACATGGGGTTCACGAGCGGCCATGTTCGGCATGACTGCGCCCGTGCGAGAGCAGCAACAACCTCCGGAATCCTGCCATGACACTAAGTCTCGACACCGAAGAACGGGTTTCTTCCGCATTGGATGAATTGTGGCCGGCGGAGAAGACCGAAATTCTTGACTGGCTCGTCACCGGCACCAAGGACGAACGCTTTATCGACGAGATATTCGTGGAGCTTTGCAGCAGGTTGCGGGCGAGCGGGATTTCCGTTGCAAGGGGCGTCCTTGCTTTCCGCATTCGCCATCCGCAATGGCTCGGCGCGCGGATATTGTGGAAAGCCGGCATGCCGTCCGCCGAAATCGCCACCTATGGCTATGGCTCTGAAAGCACGCCCGAATATCTCAATAGCCCCATCAACGACATTCATCAGGGTGCTTCCGAAGTCCGCCACCGGCTGAATGGCGATGAAACCGATGAGCCAGGCTATACGATCTATGAAGAGCTGCGGGCCGAAGGGCTGACGGATTATTGTGCCTGGCCCATCGAACACACCTTCGGCAAGCGCCACGTCGCGACATTTTCCAGTGACAGGCCCGGCGGATTTTCCGACGGCGAGGTTGCCGCCTTGAAAAACCTGCTGCCGGCGTTGGCGCTGGTGAGCGAAATACGCCTGAAAAACCGGATGACGCGCACCCTCTTGGAGACCTATGTGGGACCACATGCGGGTGAAAAGATCCTGAACGGCGCCACGACACGCGGCAGCGGCATGACGGTGGGGGCAGCGATCCTCATCTGCGACCTGCGCAATTTCACCCATATCTCCGACCTCTGGCCACGTGACGATGTGATCGAGCTTCTGAACGGCTATTTCGACGCCATGTGCGACCCTATCGAGGAATTCGGCGGCGAAATACTGAAATTCATGGGCGACGGGTTGCTGGCGATTTTCCCGCTCAGCGATCCGAAGGCCTGCGAAAATCTGCTGAAGGCCATCGCCAGCGCCCAGACGGGCCTCGTTGCGCTTAACGAGATCAACCGGCAAAAGGGCCATGATCCGCTGGGTTATGGCATCGGCGTGCATGTCGGGGATGTCATGTATGGCAATATCGGCTCCAAAACCCGCCTCGATTTCACCGTCATCGGCCCGGCCGTCAATATCGCCTCGCGGCTTGAAACGCTGACGAAGGAAACAGGACGCACCGTGCTTTTCTCCGAGGAATTCGTCCGCATGGCCGGAAACCGGGGAGAGCTGGAAAATCTCGGTCCCTGGCTGCTGCGCGGCCTCGAAACCCCGGTCGAGGTTTATGCCCTTCCCCAGAATGCGGTACAGGCGCCCCTGGCTCAGTAGCCTGTCGGCGCCCCGCACCCTCGAGCGCATTTCAGGACGACATCCGACATCGCCGGACAGATTTTCGACGGGATGATTTCGGCCGCCCAGCCCATCGTCAAAACGCTTGACACGTCTCCGATGTCGATCTAGCAAAATGGAACATATATTCCATATCGAAATATTGTTTGCATTCATATTCTGTCTCTCCGGGAGTGAGACGGATATGAGGAACCGGAGGAAAGATGGTTACGAAATTGGCACTGCTCGGCGCTGGACGGATCGGCAAGGTCCACGCCAAGGCGATCACCACCGACAGCCGTGCGCAGCTGGTGGCCGTTGTCGACGCCATGGCCGGTGCCGCGGAAGCAATCGCCCGCGAGGCGCAGTGCAAGGTGAGCACGATCGACGAGGTTCTGGCCGACAAGACGATCGACGCCGTCATCATCTGCACGCCGACCAATACCCACGCCGACCTGATCGAGCGTTTCGCCAGGGCCGGCAAGGCCATCTTCTGCGAAAAACCCGTTGATCTCGATGTCAGCCGCGCCGAAGCCTGCGCCAAGGTGGTGGAAGAAACCGGCGCAAAGGTGATGCTCGGTTTCAACCGGCGCTTCGATCCGCATTTTCAGGCCGTGCACAAGGCAATCGAGGATGGCCGCATCGGCAAGGTGGAAATGGTCACCATCACCAGCCGCGACCCCGGCCCGCCGCCGGCCGAATATATCAAGGTTTCCGGCGGCATCTTCCGCGACATGACCATTCATGATTTCGACATGGCCCGCTTCCTGCTCGGCGAGGAAGTGGACAGCGTGTTCGCCACCGGTTCCGTTCTCGTTAATCCGGAAATCGGCGCGCTCGGCGATTTCGATAGCGCCAGCATTATCCTGACGACAAAGAGCGGCAGGCAGGCGATCATTTCGAATTCACGCCGCGCGACCTATGGTTACGACCAGCGCATCGAAGTGCACGGTTCGCTGGGCTCGGCCGCGGCCGAAAACCAGCGTCCCGTTTCCATCGAGATCGCCAATGCGGAAGGTTACACCCGCCCGCCGCTGCATGATTTCTTCATGACGCGTTATACGGCAGCCTATGCCGCGGAAATCACCGCTTTCATCGACAGCATTGAAAACAATGTCGCCCCGTCGCCGTCCATCAAGGACGGGCTGGTCGCGCTGAAGCTGGCCGACGCCGCGCTGAAATCCGCGACCTCTAAGACAGCCGTAACGATCGGCTGAGGACCGTGGAAATCACTCTGTGAACCGGGTGCCGCCCCGCTGGCGGGCAGATGTTTCATGGATGTTCCACCGGCCGCGACATCACCCTCGGGCTTGACCCGGGGGTTCAGGATTTCAGCCTCTCGTCAGTCCCCCGGCCAAGCCTCGGGGATTGACGGAGGAGATGCTGCCGCGAAAAACGCCAGCGGCGATCTGCCTGCCAAAAAGGCGGTTTACGGCCTTGCATGGCAGCTATTCGGAAAATAAGGTTGTCTGACAAGGTGCGGCATAACATATGGCTGCCACCCACCTCATTCATGCCGAATTCTCTTTTGCCGGCAATTGCCGGACAGCGGTTTTTCCATGCCATCACCCAAGACCGGTTTTCTTTATGCGCTCGTCGCCTTCACGATCTTTGCGGCACAGGATGGCATATCGAAACATCTGGGCAGCGCCTATCCGCCGGTTTTTATCGCCATGCTGCGATACTGGGCCTTTGCCGTCTTTGTTCTTTTGATGGCCGCAAGGTCGGCGGGCGGCATCCGGGGCGCCGTCATGGCCAACCGCCCCTGGCTGCAGATCGGCCGCGGCGTCCTTCTCGCCGTACAGATCGTTATTTCGATCTTCTCCTTCGCCGTCGTCGGACTGGCGCATAGCCATTCCATCCTCGCCTCCGCACCGCTGATCGTTGCGGCGCTGTCCATGCCTTTGCTGGGAGAACATGTGGGCTGGCGGCGCTGGTGCGCCATTTTTGTCGGCTTCATCGGCGTTCTCGTCATCCTCAAGCCGGAGGGCGACGGTTTTGACAACCGGCTGGTGATCACCTTCGTGGCCACCTTCATGCTTGCGCTCTACAGCGTCCTGACCCGCCTCGGCAGCAAGAGCGATTCGGCGATGACAAGTTTCTTTTACACCGGCGTGGCCGGTGCGGCGGCCCTGACGCTGGTTGGTCCGTTTTATTGGGTCAGCATCGCGCCGTGGGATTGGGGCTGGATGCTGGCGCTCTGCATCACGGGCATGAGCGGCCATTATTGCCTGATAAAGGCGTTCGAACTGGCGGATGCGGCCTCCGTGCAGCCCTTTTCCTATTACCAGCTCGTGCTCGTCTCCATCATCGGCGTCACTATCTATGGCGAGGTCGTGACACCCAATATGGTCATCGGCGCAGCCATCGTCATCGCCGCCGGCCTTTTCACCATCTGGCGGGAACACGTGGTCGCACGGAGACAGCGCCGGGAAATGCAATAGACCAGCCGGCAGGGCGGCTCTAGACGAGCGCCGCCTCACAACGCAGCAGCATGCCGAAGAGGTCGCGCGGCTCATCCGGATCGGCCAACAAATCCAGCTCCGCGTAAAGACCGGTGCCTGGCAGTTTCGAGCGCACATAACGCAGCGCGGAGAAATCTTCCGTCGCGAAACCGACACTGTCGAAGAGCGTGATCTGCCTGTCGCCTGTCCGCCCCTGTTTTTCGCCGGTTATGACCTGCCAGAGCTCGGTCACCGGATAATCCTCCGGCAATTGCTGAATTTCGCCTTCGATGCGCGTCTGCGGTGGATATTCGACGAAAATATCGGAGCGAAGCAGAATATCCCGGTGCAGTTCCGTCTTGCCGGGACAGTCTCCGCCAACGGCGTTGATATGAATGCCGGGGCCGACCATGTTGTCGGTCAGGATCGTCGCATATTGCTTGTCCGCCGTGACTGTCGTGATGATATCCGCCCCTTCGACCGCCGCCTCTGCGCTGCCGCAGATCTCGATGGCAAAACCCTGCCCGGCAAGATTGCGGGCGCATTTTTCACTTGCGGACCGGTCAATATCAAAAAGCCGCAGGGTGTCGGTGCCGAGAATGGCCTTGAAGGCGCGCGCCTGGAATTCGCTCTGGGCGCCATTGCCGATGATGGCCATGGAGCGGGAATTGGGGCGGGCAAGGTGCCTGGCGGCGACGGCCGAGGTGGCGGCGGTGCGCAGCGCCGTCAGGATCGTCATTTCGGTCAGGAGCAGCGGATAGCCATTGCCGACATCGGAAAGCACGCCGAAGGCCGTCACCGTCTGGCGGCCCTCCCTCATGTTCTTGGGATGACCGTTGACATATTTGAAGCCATACAGCGTGCCGTCGCTGGTCGGCATCAGCTCGATGACGCCCTCCTTCGAATGCGAGGCGACGCGTGGTGTCTTGTCAAAGCTTTCCCAGCGGCGGAAATCCTCTTCCACCACACCGGCAAGCTCTCGCAGAAACGTGTCGATCCCCACCCGCAGCACGAGCTTCATCATATGGTCGACGCTGACGAAGGGAACGATATTGAGGTTCGGTATCACGGTCATCGCAGCCCCCTTTCTCAGCCAGCCCGCGTCGGGCGGTCCATGACCCGCTTGCCCATCAGGCTGGCGGCCAGATCCACCATCAGGGTCGCCGTCCTGCCGCGCTCATCGAGAAACGGGTTGAGTTCCACCAGATCGAGACTGCAGACCAGCCCGCTATCATGCAGCATTTCCATGACCAGATGCGCCTCCCGGAATGTCGCCCCGCCGGGAACGGTGGTGCCGACGGCAGGCGCAATCGACGGTTCCAGAAAATCGACATCCAGACTGACATGCAGCAGGCCGTTCGCCGCCTGAACCCGCGCCAGAAATTCACGCAGCAGCACCGCAACGCCATGTTCGTCTATCGAACGCATATCGTGAACGGTGATGCCGCTCTTTTCCAGCGCCGCCCTCTCGGCAGGATCCACGCTGCGGATACCGATCATCCCGATATTGTCTTCGGGTACCGCGTGGGAGAGCGGCGGGAAATAACCGGCGAACCCGTCACGCCCGCTGAAATAGGCGACGGGTGTACCGTGCAGATTGCCGCTGCGCGTCGTCTCCAGCGTGTGATAATCGGTATGGGCATCGAGCCAGAGTACAAAAAACGGCCGGCCCGTCTCGGCAACCCGGCGCGCCATGCCGGCCACGGTTCCCGCCGAAATCGCATGGTCGCCACCGAGAAAGATCGGCACGGCATCGGCGCTTTCACGATAGGCGGCCTCCGTCAACGCCTCGGTCCAGGCCACGGTTTCGGCCAGATGGTGAACGGCCGGGTTGGGATGGCAAAACTCCTTAAGCGGCGCCGGCGTCACATTGCCGGTATCGACCACCCGGTGTCCCAGATCCTCCAGCGCCCGCGTGAGGCCGGCGATGCGATAGGCGCTCGGTCCCATTTCACATCCCAATTGCCCTGCCCCGATCTGCAGCGGCGCACCGATAAGCCTGATATCCATTCCCGTCCTCGCTTTCCCAACCGACTGTCTCACTAAACCATAGAGCTATGGCGGAATGAACATCAAATATTGGCAAGATTATCGAAATGAGTTATCGATCTGGCAAAATCTATTTATCAAAATGGACATCCATGGATAATCTCGACGAACGGCTCGTCACCCTTTTGCGTCACAACGGCAGGCGCAGCATTTCCGATCTGGCGGTGGAGACGGAAACCTCGCGCGCGACGGTTCGCTCCCGCATCGAAAGAATGGAAAATGACGGCACCATCATCGGTTACACCGTCATCCTGCGCGCCGATGCCGTGGAAGCGGCAATTCGCGGCATCATGATGATCGAGATTGAAGGCCATGTGACGGATCGCGTCATCCGCACCCTTGGCGGTTTCCCGGAAATATCCGAAATCCACACCACCAACGGCCGCTGGGACCTGATCGTGGAACTTAACGCCGCAACGCTCAGCGATTTCGACGCCGTGCTGCGCCGCATCCGCCTCGTGCCCGGCATCACTGGCAGCGAGACCAGCTTGCTGCTTTCCACCCCGCGCTCCACCCGCGCGAGGCTTTGACCCTGAAGTGAAACGCAAAAGCGGGATAAAACGCATTTTTCGATTTTTTCGACTTGCGCCCCGGAATAAATCATCTATATGACGACCCACCAAAGCGAATGCGCCACGCGCTTCCAAGCTTTTGGGGAATAGTTCAATGGTAGAACAGCGGACTCTGACTCCGTCGATCTTGGTTCGAATCCAGGTTCCCCAGCCAAATTTTCCTAAATGAAATCAATTGCCTGGCTACAGCATTTGGTGGCCCTGCGTCGCGCCGCAGCTTGCATATTCACGCCCGATAAACAACCGCTCCGCCCGTCATTCCCGCACCGGCGGCGGTCAAGAGCAGTGTCTCGCCTCCTGCAAGCGGCCGTTCGGCATTGGTGACCGACAGTGACAGCGGAATGGTGGCAGCGGAAGAATTACCGAAGCTTTCCACTGTGCGGACGGTTTTTTGCCGGTCGATGGCGAGATTGCCGCAGACGGCGTCGAACATGCGGGCATTGGCCTGATGGGGCACAAAACGGCCGATATTGGCGGCGGGCACCCCCGCCTGTTGCAACACCTGCTGCGAAGTCCGGGTCATCAGCGCCACGGCGCGGGAGAAAACCTCGCGGCCGTCGCGCATTGCCATCAACGTATCCTCGGCGGGGCTATCGGCGGAAAAAGGCTGGCTGCTGCCACCTGCCGCTATCCGGATCAGATCGTAACCGCTGCCATCGGAACGGAGATCGGCCGAAAGAAGGCCGCGCTGCCCTTCCCGGCACGGTGTCAGCACAACCGCGCCGGCGGCGTCGGCGAACAGGACCGCGCTCGCCCTTTCCAGGGGATTGATACGGCGGCTCAAAATATTGGCGGCGACGATGAGCACGGCGCGGCCGTGGGTGCGCACAAAACCATCGGCAAGGGTGAGTGCATAAAGAAAGCCTGAACAGGCACCGGCGAGATCGATCCCGCCCGACCGCGACAGGCCCAGCCGGTGGGCAAGCAGCGGTGCGGAGGGTGGCAGAAGATGGTCCGGCGTGGAGGTTGCCAGCAATGTCAGTGCGATATCATCGGGATCGATTTTTGCATCTTCCAGCGCCATGCGGCCGGCTTCGGCGGCAAGGCCGCTCAGCGTGTCGCCCTCCTCCGCCCAATAACGCCTGAGGATGCCGGTTCGCCGCTCGATCCAGCCGGACTCCAGCCCAAGGCGCGCCTCGATCTCGTCGTTGCCGACGCACCGCCCCGGAACGGCATGTCCAAAACCGGCCATGCGCGAAGAAAGTATCTGCATTGTCTGGTCTTTCAAGAATGTTGCAGGAGGATGCGGATATCCGGCGTCACACGGCCCCGATCACGATCGAGGCGACTTCATCGATGGCGTCGAAGGCGCGGTCCAGATCTCCCGATGTCGAACAATAGGGGGGCATCAGATAAACCACGTTGCCGAGGGGGCGGATGACAAACCCGCGCTCGCGGAACAGGCGCCGCATACGCGGCCCCGCTTCGGCGAGATAACCGCCGGAAGGCACCACGATATCGAGTGCGGCTATGGTGCCCACCTGCCGGAGACTGGTGAAACGTCCGTCATCCGCAAAGCGCCGCAGATTGTCGCTCAGCATCTGTTCCAGTTGCCCGATACGCTCCGCCACCGGCTCATCCCGCCAGACCTGAAGATTGGCGACGGCGGCGGCGCAGGCGATCGGATTGGCGGTGTAGGAACTCGAATGGAAAAAGGTCTTGCGGCGGTCGGTCGAATAATGCGCCTCGAATATCTCACCGCTGCACAGCGTGGCCGCCAGCGGCAGGGAACCGCCGGTCAGGCCCTTGGAAGTGCACAGAATATCCGGCGAAACCTTTGCCTGCTCACAGGCAAAACGCGTTCCTGTCCGGCCCCAGCCCGTCATTACCTCATCGGCGATGAACAGGCAGCCATGGCGTTCCGCAATCTGCTTCAGCCCGGCCAGAACATCCGCGCCATACATCTTCATGCCACCGGCACCAAGCACCAACGGCTCGATCAGCAGGGCAGCGACCCGGCCTGAACGGCAGAAGCGCTCGAACATGTCGAGGGTCGCCTGCGCGCTGCCCTGTTCCGGAAAAGCCAGACGGTCGACGCCGAAGAGCAGCGGTTCGTAGGCGGCATTGAACACGCCGCGTTCGCCGGTGGACATGGTACCGATCGTATCGCCGTGATAACCATGGTTCATCACCACGATGCGGTCGCGCTTTTCCCCGCGGTTATGGAAATAACCGAGCGCCATTTTTAGCGCCACTTCCACGGCGGTCGAGCCGCTGTCGGAATAAAACACGTGCTCCAGCCCGGCCGGCGCAAATTCGATCAGCGCTTTTGCCAGCGTTTCGGCAGGCTCATGGGAGAATTCCGCAAAAATCACCTGATCGAAGGCGTCCGTCGCGGCACGGATCGCGGCCATGATCGCCGGGTGCCGGTGACCATGGGTGATGACCCACCAGGATGAAATCGCATCGAACAGCCGTGCGCCATCCTCATCAACCATATAGGCGCCCTCCGTCGAAACGATGCGTTTCATCGGGGGCTCCAGCCCGTGCTGGGTGAAGGGATGCCAGATGGGCGAGCGGCTCATGCCGGCACCTCCAGAAAATCGGCTAGATCAAATTGCCGGGCGAAAGCCTGATGCAGCGCCCCGGCGGTCATTTCCGGCAGACGCGGCAGCCGGCCGAGCCTGCGAACCCCGCCGATATTAGTGATGACGCGCTCATTCTCCGCGTTCTCGTCACCGATGAAAACCAGACCATGCACCGGAATGGCCCTTAGCCGCAGCGCCTCCAGCGACAGCAGCGTGTGATTGATGGTGCCGAGCGCGGTTCTGGCACACAGGATCAGCGGAATTTGCCAGCGGACGAAGATATCGGCGAACAACAATTCATCGGTCAACGGCACCAGAAGCCCGCCCGCCCCTTCAATGATCAGCGGCCCCTCCGTTTCCGGAGGCAGCAGAAGTGCCGGATCGATCGCCACATTGTCGAGGCGGGCCGAAAGATGCGGAGAAGCCGGCATTTTCAGGCGATAGGCTTCCGGCAGGATACGGGCGCGCGGTGCACCGCCCAGCCGCTCCACCGTGGCGCTATCGGTCTCTTCCTCCAGTCCGGACTGTATCGGCTTCCAGTAAAAGGCCCGCAGGGCGTGGGTCAGCGCCGCGGCAAAAACCGTCTTGCCGATGCCCGTGTCAGTGCCGGAAATGACGAAACGGGGGCTCATGCCGGCTCCTCCTTCAGTGTCAGGGCAAGCAGCCCGACCATATCGGCGATCTGGCCCTCGTCCACATTGAGCGTGATGGAGAGGCGCAGGCGCGCCGTTCCTTCCGGCACGGTTGGCGGGCGGATGGCCCGCACGTCGAACCCGCCATCGCGCAGGCGCGCGGCGACAGCGAGCGAACGGGCATTGTCGCCGATCACCACCGGCATGATCTGCGAGCCGCTCGGCGTTATCCCGAGCCGGGAGCGAAGTTCTTCGCCGGCAAAATTTATCAGTTCCGCCAGCCGCAACCGCCGCCAGCCTTCATCGGCGACGACCCGCAACGCCTCCCGCACCGCCGCCGCCATTAGCGGCGAAGGCGCGGTGGAATAGATGAACCCCCGGGCGCGGTTGACAAGGTAATCGGCGAGAACCGCAGGCAGGCTCACAAGTGCGCCGGAAAGGCCGAGCGCCTTGCCGCAGGTATGCAGTGCCACCACATTGCTCCGCCCTTCCAGCTCCGCAGCAAGACCACGCCCGTCAGGCCCGAATATGCCGGTGGCATGTGCTTCATCGACCACCAGAAAACCGCCATGGGTCTCGGCAAGAGCGGCAAGGGCAGCCAGCGGCGCCCGGTCACCATCCATGGAATAAAGGCTCTCGACGGCGATCCACGGCCGTCCACGACCGCCGGCCTGTCGCCAGCGGCTTATTTCCCGTTCGAAAGCCTCGACCTGATTATGCGGCACGGCGAGCGCCTGCGCCTTGCCGGCCGCAATACCGTCATGCACGCTGGCATGGATCAGTTCATCATAGAGGACAATATCCTCCCGCAGCGGCAGAGTTGAGAAAAGCGCGACATTGGCGGCAAAACCGTTGCCGAAATAGATCGTTTTTTCCGCGCCGAAAAACGCCGCTGCCTCCGCCTCCAGCGCCTCATGCTCCGGATGATTGCCACGCAGCAGCCGCGAGCCGCCGGCGCCGGCCGGCACGCCCCTTGCGATTGCATCGGCAATCGCAGCCTTCAGACGGGGTGCATCGGCAAGCCCGAGATAGTCGTTGGAGGTGAAATCGATCCCCTGCCGGGGAGCGAGCACCCGCAGCCGCGATTTGCGGTGCAGGCCGGCAAGTTTCGCATCGTAAGGAGAAAGCGCCGATAGGTTCACGGCTCCTCTCCCGCCTGCACAGGCTGCAGTTCCATAGGCTTCAGGCCCAGACGCCGGAACAGCGCCGTATCGTGATCCTCACCCGGATTATCCGCCGTCAGCAACGTTTCGCCGACGAAAATGGAATTGGCCCCGGCGAGAAAACAGAGTGCCTGCGTTTCATCACTCATCTCCGTACGCCCGGCGGAAAGCCGCACGTGCGAACGCGGCATCAGGATGCGCGCCAGCGCGATGGTGCGGACGAAATCGATCGGATCGACCGGGTCGGCCTCGGCAAGCTTCGAGCCGGGGATCGGGATCAGCATGTTGATCGGCACGCTTTCCGGCGGAACCGGCAGGCCGGCAAGCGTCACCAGCATCGAAATGCGGTCCTCGATCGTTTCCCCCATGCCGAGAATGCCGCCGGCACAGACCTTGATGCCCGCATCGCGCACATTGGCGAGCGTTTCCAGCCGGTCTTCAAAGGTGCGGGTGGTGATGATCTGCGAATAAAAGCGCTCGGATGTATCGACATTGTGATTGTAATAATCGAGCCCCGCCTCGGCCAGCCGTCCGGATTGTTCAGGCGTCAGCATGCCAAGCGTCATGCAGGTTTCCATGCCCAGCGCCTTGACGCCCTCGACCATGGCCACCACGGCCTCCATGTCCCGCTCCTTGGGATTGCGCCAGGCTGCGCCCATGCAATAACGCGTCGCGCCGCCCTCCTTTGCCTTGCGCGCCTCCGCAAGAACCCGCTCCACCTCCATGAGCTTGGAGGCCTTCAGACCTGTCGGGTTGCGGGCGGACTGGCTGCAATAGCTGCAATCCTCGGGGCAGCCACCCGTCTTGATCGATAAAAGCCGGCTCATCTGGATGGCATTGGCATCAAAATGGCGGCGGTGCACCTGCTGGGCGCGAAACAGCAGATCGTTAAACGGTAAATTATAGATAATTTTTGCATCCTCGAGTGCCGAACTTGTCGCAACCGCAGAAACCGGCGTTGGATTTTCCGGGATTTCCCTAACCATCTGATGCATTCGGCGACCTCTCCGTTAAAATAAATAGATAGAACTTCTTTTTATCTATTTTTTTTAGCGTGACTTTTGCAAGCGCTTTTTTCGGGAAAAATCGCCAGCGCCACGGACAGGCTGAACAGGCAGGGCCGGAATCACACCGGAAATCCGGCGAATACGAAAATCTTCACGCAAAAGAGCGAGAGGGGCCCATGGCGTGAAAAGACCGCAATTGCTAAGGGTGGGACATGATCACACTTCGCCCCTCCACCAGCCATGACACCGCCCGCATCCTCGACATATGGAGCCGGGCCGTTGATGCCACCCATGGCTTTCTTCTTCCGGCGGATCGCGCCGCAATCGGCGAGGAAGTCAAAGCCTTCCTGCCACAGATGCCCCTGACGCTTGCGGTCGATGTTTCGGATCGTCCGCTCGGCTTCATGTTTCTGCACGAAGGGCACATGGAAGCGCTTTTCATCGATCCGGATCACCACGGCAAAGGCATCGGCAGGATGCTGGTGCAGGCGGCCATCGCCTCGCACCCCGCGCTGACGACCGACGTCAACGAACAGAACATCGAGGCCATGGGCTTTTACCGCAGGCTGGGGTTCGAACCGACCGGGCGCTCCGACCTTGACGGGCAGGGGCGGCCCTACCCGCTCGTGCACCTGAAATTTCGCGCGACGGAAAAATAAGCCGCCGGAACCGTCGGGGAGGACCAGGCCACGAGCACCATCATCCGCTTCGCCACCGACGATTTCCTGCCCGAGCACCGTTTCGACCATTGGCGCGAGGTACGCGGCAAAAACCTGTTCGGCGTGACGATCGAACTTGCGCCGGATCGTCGCCAGACGTTTCAGGGTTCGTTTCAGGCGCGCGCCATCGCTGGCGCGGTCGTAAGCGAGATGCGCGCTTCCGCCTACCGCGTCAACCGCACCGAGGCGGATATTGCCCGTATTGCCGGCGACAGCCTCTGTATCGGCCTGCAGGTCAGGGGTTCCGGATTGCTATATACGGGCGGGGACCGGGTTCATGCCGTTGGCGGCGGCGATATCACCATCAATCATTCGGATTTGCCCTATGCCGGCATACCGGACGGCGAAGAAGATTTTCATTTCCGGATGCTCAAAATCCCTGTCGATTACGAGGTCATGCTCGGCCAGACGGCCTATGACCTGTTTGCGGCGCGTTATGCCGACAATGCCGCCTTCTCCCGCCCGTTCCGGGCGCTCTTCAATGCGCTGAATGGCGACCACGGCCATCTCATCGACCCCGCCCGCGATGTGACCCACATCACCCGGCTTGCAATGACGGCGCGCGGGCGGCTTTCTCCCGCCATGCCGGAGGTGCGCGCCGCCCTGCGGACCGGGCTGTGTTATGCGGCCCGGGATATCATGATACGGAAAAAATCCCGCCAGAACCTGACACCCGCCGCAGTCGCGAAAGAACTGGGCATTTCGCTGCGTCAGTTGCATGTCGTGTTCGAGGGCGCGGAACTGTCATTTTCCCGCACCCTCTCCTTCATGCGCATCGAGGAGGCAAAACGGCTGCTGCTGGAATCTCCCGCTTTGCCGATCACACAGATCGCCTTTGGCTGCGGTTTCGACAGCCTCGCGACCTTCTACCGGGTGTTTGCCGCCACCTATGGCGGGACGCCCGGCGACATCCGCGCCATGGGCGCGCCCGCGGTTTAAAATTTCGCCTCTGCGCGCAATGAGAAGACGCCTCGCCATCACCCCTGTAAGGCCCATGGATCGATCAGTTCCATGCACCTTCAAAGGGAAACGGGTCCGGCAGCTTCAGGAGCGCGCACCATGACCAATTTTTTCGATTTTGCGATTTCCCGGCTGCCGGACGCCGCCACCCGATGCAGCCGACCGCCGCTGGGCGAAATCGACGCGCTGGCTCAAAAGGCATCCTTCGCTGCCGCGCTGCGCCTGCTGGCGGGAAGTTTCATCAGCCTCTATGAAGGTTCGCCCGAAATGACCGCGCTTTTCGCGACACGCCAGAGCCGGCTTCTGTGCCACGCGCTGGTGGCGCTTTATTTCCAGAAACGCGGCACCTGCGACGCCGAGACGGAAGAGCCCTTTCTGACACGGGAGGATTTCGCGCAGCTGGCGCTGAAGCACGGCCTTGCCAGCCACGATGTCGCCTATGCTTTCTTCAGACAGGCACTGGAACGCGGACTTACAAACCCGTCGGATCAATCCGACGGAGAAAGGGCTGGCGGCGTGGTGCCCTCACCGCTGACACTGGCGATGCTCGCGCACTGGTATGACGTCCATTTTCAGGCGCTCGACCTTGTTGACGAAGGGTTCAGGGCCTGCCGTTTCATCGAGCGGTCCGAGACCATGCTGGCGCATATTCATCCTCGTGTGGCACAGGCGCTGCTGTCCAATCCGGAGGTGCGCTGCCCCGGCCCGCTTTCCATCATCTTCAACTGGTTCGATGCGGGCGGGTTGCTGATGGACCGGCTGATTGCCGGCATCGACCGGGAGAACCCTCTCGAACAGGGCAGGCACCTGACGGATGTGAAGACGGTCTCGCAACTGGCGAAATCGCTGTCGCTGTCGCGAACCCATGTCAGCCGCAAACTCGCAGCGGCCGAACTGATCGGCGGCATCGGCTGGAGCGGGCGGCGAGGCCGCTCCGCCCTCTGGATCTCCCAGGGTTTTTACGAGGAATATGCCCGCACGCAGGCGCGCAAGCTGCTGATCCTCGATGACGCCTTCATGGCGATCTGACAAGGCATGAGTCATCGCCAGACGTCATGACCCGGCATGGCGATCACCCTGCGGCCCGGCGTGATCCGCCGGAGCTGCGGGAAAAGGCGGTGTCGATCGCATATCGATATCTCAGGAACAGCCGGTGCAGGCAAAGAAATACCGCCAGCATCAACGGCCACGCGATCAGGACATCGGAAAGGAAATGTGCGCCCATCGCGACCCTGTTCAGCGAGACAACCACGATGAACGGCATCAAAATCGCCGCACAGATGAGGCGGAGTCTTGCAGGCAGGAGGATGGTGAAGGCCAGCAAAGCGATTGCGGTCGAGCTTTCACCGGACGGAAAAGAACAACTGCGCGCGCAGGCCCCGTCGAGCGAAAGAACCGGCGTGAAAAACAAATCCCCTCCGAATTCGCCGAGTTGCTGCGGTCTTGCCCGGGCGAACAGGGTTTTCAGAATATGGACGGTTGCCCCCGGCCCCAAAGCAAAGAAGGTGAGGACAAGCAGCAACTTGTAAGGGTGAAAAATCCGCCTTAGACCGGCGAAAAACGGCATGGCAAGAAGCACGCATGCCAGCCCGGGCAACAGGACGGACGGCAGCGCACGGTTCAGGTCGCGGACGGCAACCAGGAACCTGTCCTCCCCCAGGCGAAAGCCGTCGTCCCAGAAGACGAGGCTGACATCAAGATCGATACCCGGCCAGATCGAGAAAAACAGCATCATCGCAAATGCGACGAAAAGGGCGAGCAGGGCGGGATTACGGAAAGCCCGGCCGGCAATGTGAACGGCGCTGAAGCGAAACTTCGGCCTTGCGGGCCGGTTCAGCTTTTCCGCCCCGGCTTTACTGAAGAGATACTGGTGCATGACCGGTTTTCTTGCCCGGAAATGTCAAGCCTTTGCGGAGGAATACCCAAGAGCGTGAGGAAAACGGCTCCGACAGCCGATATCTCGCACAAGAACCCTTGCCCGATGCTTCACACCGGCCTAGCGTCCCAGTATTAACGCAACTTATATAAGTAAATTTGCAGGTTCAGCATGGACAGAGGGCTCATTCTCATCGTCGAAGACGATCCCGACATCATGCAGATTCTGGATGCCTATCTCATCCGCGATGGATACAGAACCGTCAGGGCGGGCGATGGAGAAACGGCGATCACGCATTTTTCCATGCTGAGACCGGATCTCATTCTTCTCGATATTCGTCTGCCCAAGCTCGACGGCATCGACGTGCTGACGCGCATCCGGCGGGAGCGGGATACGCCGGTCATCATGGTCACCGCGCTTGCGGAAGATATGGACAAGCTGGCGGGCCTGCGCCTCGGGGCCGACGACTACATCGTCAAGCCTTTCAATCCGCATGAAATCATCGCGCGGGTGAATGCCGTCCTGAAACGCACGCGACAGCCGGCGGGCACCGGCATCCTGCGCTTCGGTGCCATCGAAATCGATACGGAAGCCTATATCGCGGCGGTTCACGGCGAGACGGGCAAAACCGTTCTGCCCCTGACGCTCAGCGAATTCAGGATACTGGCCCATATGACGCGCCGCCCCACCCACGCGTTCCAGCGGGCGGATATTCTTGATGCCTGCTTGCCGGAAAGCGACGCGCTGGCGCGCACGATCGATACGCATATCGCCAATCTGCGCAAGAAACTGACGGATCACGGTGCTTGCGGTTATCTGGTCTCGGTGCGCAGCATCGGCTACCGGCTTGCCGGGGAGCTAAAGCCATGAGGGTCCAGCGCCTCAGCCTCAGCACGATGACAGCGATCACGATCACCACAATGCTCGTCTTCGCCGTCGCAATGATCTATCACGGCGTCTCCTGGTATGCGGACAATGTTCAGGAGCGGGCGATTGCCACTCTCTCGCCCGACGCCGCAAGGGCATTCTCCGACATAGACCGCGGCGTCATGCCGGACCAGCAGCAGCTCCGGGCGCTTCTCGAGGTTTTGCCCCGTGTGCAGAACGCAGCCGATGACGAACTCGTCGCATCGGTGTTCGTCTTCGGGCTGATCGGGGTGCTGCTGTGCAGCCTGCTTGGTTACATCATTTCCAGACGCATTGCCGCCCCCCTGCGGGAGTTGACCCGCGCGGCACAGCGCATGGCGGCCGGCGACTTCAGCGGAGGCGAAAAGGTCAAGGCGAACCGCATCGTCGAAATCGTCTTTCTGGTCGACAGTTTCGAAAGCCTGAAACAGGAGCTCCAGATGATGGAGCGCCGCCTGAAATTCAATACGATGGCGGTTGCCCACGAGTTGCGCACCCCTCTCACCATCCTGCAAGGCCGTCTGCACGGCATTGCCGATGACATCTTTCCCCTCGACAAGCAGGCCATTCGCCACCTCATCGTGCAGGTGGAAGGGCTGGCGCGCCTGGTGGATGATCTGCGCACACTCTCCCTGGCGGAAACCAACAGTCTCGTGAAGGACATCGAGCCTCTCGATCTCGCAGCCGAATGCGCGGCGGTGACGGAAGCCGCGCGGCCTCTGCTCGACGAGGCCGGTATCCGTCTCGATCTTTCGCTGGAGCCGGCTCCCGTTTCTGGCGATCGCCAACGCCTTCGCCAACTGCTCCTTATCCTGATCGACAATGTACGCCGTTATGCCGCAAGCGGGAAAAGCCTGCGCTGCTCAACCGGCATACGGGACGGGCAACCCTTCATCGCCATCGAAGACAGGGGACCGGGTTTTCCGCCCGGCGTCGAGGCGCACGGTATCGAACTCTTCTGGCGCACAGAACCATCGCGGGCCCGCACCACCGGCGGCACGGGGCTCGGCCTATCGATCGCCCGGGCCATTGCGCAGGCCCACAATAGCGACATGCAGATCGCGGCCGCGCAGGATGGCGGAACAGTTGTGACGATCCTCTTCAAAGCACCCTCCTGAAAAACCGTCGCCTGCCGTCCCCTTTCCTGCCGCAAGGACGATCCGCGCCTCGCGCAAGCTTCACCGTTTCTCGACACGGTCTTCACAAATCCGGCGCATGCACCAGCTGCAAAACCCATGCTCGCCGGAAGCCGAACCCATGCCGCACACCAACGATGCCGTCATTCAAGCAGAAAAATTTCCGGTCACGGATGATCGGCCGCAGAAGGCTTCGGAGGCAGCCGATTGCACCTTGTTCTGGAAAATCATCACCTTTGTCCAGCGCGTGCGCTGGAAGCGGGCGGTCCTTTTCTGGATGCGCTTCGCCATCAATCCCGTTGTCACCTTTCAATGGTGGCAGTTTCTGGCCGCTTTTTCGGCAAAGCGGAAATTGCCGCCACCCCACGATGAACTGCTGCAGAAACCGCTGTCTAAGTTCCTTATCGGCCAAATCTCGCATCAAAGACGGCTGCATTTTCTCGTGGAGAATTTCGCGATCGCCGACCGTCATTTTACCAGGACGGTCATGAGCGGGCTCTGGACGGGAAGAAATCTGGAGATGGGCGCCGTTCATGGCCGAAACGACGAATACCGGTGCACCCTCGCTCTCGCGGATTGTTGCGGCGGCCGGCACGAGGGCGCTTTCGCCGTCCGGCTGGTGCGCAACCGCGACGACGCCATTCTGTGGACCGCAAAGTTCATCTTTCTGGGAACATGCGGGCACCACCATACGATTGTCGTCGGAGGCATGCAGGGCCCCCGCGCCGCCAAGGAAGAGATGGTGTCGGTCACGCGTGATCTCTGCGGACTTCGTCCCAAGGAGGCCGTGTTGATGGTTCTGCAGGGCCTGATGCCCGAGGGCACATCCGCCTATTTTGCCGTGGCCCGCGCCAGACATCCGATTCACTATCGCCGCGCCCGACGACAGAAAATGCTGATTGCGGATATCGACGCCTTCTGGCGGGAACGCTCCGCGGAACCGGATGAAACATTCGGTTTCAAGGTGCCGGTCTCCACTCTTGAGGGTGCGGACAAACGCAGCCGGATGAAACTGTCTTTCTTCGACATCGGCAGACGCTTTGCCGAAAGCGGGGCCGACAAGGGCGCCCGGGATTCCACCAGCGGAACGGTGACGGGGTCGACAGTCTCGCCTGCGCGGGCTCAGTAGGGCACAACGTATTTGTTGATGGTTATGGGTGATACCCATTGACAAATCTCAGGACTGCGGCTCTTCTACGGCGCATGAATGGGATGTTGCGAGCATCGAAATTGATGGCCCTGTTGTTCCGGCTGGTGATGGTATTGTCACTGGCGGGCTACAGCGTTTCCACCGTCAATGCCGCAATGCATGCTGAAAACGACGTCCAGATTTCGCAGATCGAAAACGATCATTCCTCAGGCCGGGGCCACCACGACGCGGCCGTCCAGGACCACAGTGACCACGCGAATCAGCACGACCACGCCAGTACGGAAAAAACAAAGAACTCCTGCTGTCAGGATTATTGCGGCGTAGCGGCCATTCCGTGCCCTTCCTCGTCACTGAGCCACCCGACCGTCATTTCCCTTCGCGCGTTCATCGACGATACGAACGCCGCCGGTCTGGCACCGAAGCTTCAGCGCCCACCGAATATCTGAAATCCGGAACCGCTTCGCGGGCTTTCCTGCACCTGCATGCGTGAGCGTGCTGGAGCAACCATGATCTTATTCCCGGATTTTCACCATGAAACGTTTGTTCCTGGTGGTTGCCCTGCCGCTTTTTGCCGGCGGATGCGCAGCCACCTTACCTGAAGTCGTCGTATCGCCCGACAGCCCCGACGCTATCTCCAGCCTCAGGCCCATTCCCTACCAAAACCCGATCGGAGCTTACACGCACCGCGTTCCCGTCGATCCGAAACCCTGGCGTGGTCTGAACGACGCACAAGCGCCGGCAAAGGGAGGCGCATGATGATCGTACGCCATATCAGGCTGGTATCCTCCCTCGTGCTTCCGCTTATCGCGGCTGGCTGCGTGACGACCGACTATGCCGCCAGGGATGCGGGCTTTGCCGATGCGACATTGAAAAGCGCCGAGGCAACCGGCAAGCAGACTGTCTGGGTGCAGAACCAGCAGCAGGCACAGGTGGTGCGCGACCGCGTCAAGGCGCTGATGGCCAAAAAGACCATCGACGTCGAAACCGCCGTTCAGGTTGCATTGCTAAATAACAAGGGACTGCAGGCATCCTATGCGGATCTCGGCGACAGCGCCGCCGATGCCTGGCAGACGCAACTCTCCGTCTTTCCGACCTTTTCCGTCAGCCTGAACGGCATCGGAACGCCCGGGCTTGGCATGTATCGCGTGCTTGAAGGGGCCGTCACCGCCAATATTCTCGCTTTGGCGACCTATGACAAGAATATCAGGCTGGCGGATACGCGCTTCCGTCAGGCACAGGTCAATGCGGCGATCGCCACCGTATCGCTTGCCGCGGAAACCCGCCGGGCATGGATAAACGCCGTGGCTGCCTGGGAAAACGTCGCCTATCTCAATCAGGCGAAGGTTGCGGCCGACGCCTCTTCGGAACTTGCGAAAAAGATCGGCGAAGCGGGTTCGATGCCCAAGGCCAATCAGGCCCGCGAGCATGTGTTTTATGCGGAACTGACGGGAGAAACGGCAAAGGCGCGACTGGCGGCAAAACTCGCCAAGGAAGAGCTGATCCGGCTGATGGGCCTTTCCGGCACGGACGCCGAGTTCCAGATACCCAACCGGCTTCCTTCCCTGCCGAAGACCCTGATAGCGCGCAACGATATCGAGGCGGAAGCAATTCACAAACGCATGGATTTGCAGGTCGCCCGCCTCGAATTGCAGGCAACCGCGCAATCCTATCGCCTGGAAGACGCCACCCGCATCGTCACCGATATCGAGCTGGCCGGAAACTGGGAGAAGGAACGCGAGCGCGAGGACGGCATTACCCGTTCGGACATTGCAAGAACCGGTTCGCTGTCCTTCACGATCCCGATTTTCGATTCCGGGCAGGCGCGTCTGCGCAAGGGCGAGCTCGCCTATATGCGGGCGGCCAACCAGCTGGCCGGGCTGGCCGTCGACATCCGTTCGCAGGCCCGTTCCGCCCATCTGGCCTACAGGTCGAATTACGACATTGCGCGCCATTACCGCAACAATGTCCTGCCCCTGCGCAGCGCGATCGAGGAGCAATCGCTGCTGTCCTATAACGGCATGATTACCAGCACCTTCGAGCTGATCGCCGATACCCGCGAAAAAGTCGAATCCACCATCCTCGCAGTCAACGCCAAGCGCGACTTCTGGCTGGCCGAAGCCAACCTTGCCCCCGTCATCTATGGCGGAAGCACCGGCAGTGCCGCGGCCGAAACCGAAGTCGCGACGTCCGAAGCCCCGGCTGGCGGCGGTCATTGAGAAAGGAAACGGGAATGTTCAGCAGAAGACAATTGCTTGGAGCAGGCGCCGCCGGCGCGGCGCTCGTCTCCTCCAAAACCTGGGCGCAGACGTCCAATATGGGCCTGCCGGAAGCAGCCAGCATGGAGGGTGCCGCGACCCAGACACCCACCCGCCCCTCAACCGGCCCGGATTACAACCCGGTCGTCACCCTCAACGGATGGACACTGCCCTTCCGGATGAACAATGGCGTCAAGGAGTTCCACCTCGTTGCCGAACCGGTGGAACGCGAGATGGCCGAGGGCATGACCGCCTATCTGTGGGGTTACAACGGCCAGTCCCCCGGCCCGACCATCGAGGCTGTGGAGGGTGACCGGGTGCGTATCTTCGTCACCAACAAATTGCCCGAACATACGACGGTTCACTGGCACGGCATGATCCTGCCTTCGGGCATGGACGGTGTCGGCGGCCTGTCGCAGCCGCATATCCCTGTCGGCAAAACCTTCGTTTACGAGTTCGATCTCGTGAAATCCGGCACCTTCATGTACCACCCGCATTCCGACGAGATGGTGCAGATGGCCATGGGGATGATGGGCTTTTTCGTCGTGCATCCCAAGGACCCGGCGTTCATGCCGGTGGACCGGGACTTCGTGTTCCTGCTCAGCGCCTTCGACATCGATCCGGGAAGTTACGTGCCCCGTGTCATGGAGATGACCGATTTTAATCTCTGGACCTGGAACAGCAGGGTGTTTCCCGGCATCGATCCGCTGGTCGTGTCGAAAAACGACAGAGTGCGGGTGCGGGTCGGCAACCTGACCATGACCAACCACCCGATCCACATGCATGGTTACGACTTCGAGGTCACCTGCACCGATGGCGGCTGGGTACGACCCGAGGCGCGCTGGCCGGAAGTCAGCATCGACATTCCCGTCGGCGCGATGCGCGCTTACGAGTTCGACGCCAAATATGAGGGCGACTGGGCGATCCATTGCCACAAGTCGCATCACACCATGAACGCCATGGGTCACGAAATCCCGACATTCATCGGCGTCGACAAAAAGGAAGTCGCCAAGAAAATCCGGCAAATCCGCCCCGAATACATGCCGATGGGCACAGCCGGCATGGCTGACATGGCCGAAATGTCGATGGAGATACCCGAAAACACCGTGCCCATGATGACCGGCTGGGGTCCGCACGGCCCCATCGAAATGGGCGGCATGTTCTCGGTGGTGAAGGTCCGCGAAGGTATCTCCGCGGGCGATTACGCCGATCCGGGCTGGTATGAAAACCCGCCCGGCACACAGGCCTTTGAGTGGACGGGCAACCTGCCCGACGCGCCGAAAGCCAAAGATGCAAGCACACAGCCACCCTCTGCCCATTCCAACCACGGCTGACCGTCAATCCTCCCAAACGAAAAGGAAAACAACATGAACACTGCAATTCTTGGCCTTGTGCTGGCAGCACTTGCGACCCCCGCTCTGGCGGCCGGCAGCCATGCCGGCGGACACAGCGAGGTCATGGCCGTCGGCGAACCCGGCGACGCCACGAAAGTCACCCAGACCATCCGCGTCAGCATGAAAGAAACGCCGGATGGCAAGATGATCTTCACGCCCAACAACTTCAAGGTCCGCAAGGACCAGACCATCCGCTTCACCGTCAAGAACGAAGGCGAGCTCGATCATGAATTCGTTCTCGATGAAGAAGCGAAGGTCATGGAGCACAAGGCGCTGATGGAGAAATTCCCCGAGATGGAACATGCCGATCCGAACGCCATCCGCCTGGCGCCCGGCAAGACGGGGGAAATCGTCTGGAGGTTCACCAATGACGGCGTCTTCAAGGTCGCCTGCCTTGTGCCCGGACATTACGACGCCGGCATGCACGGCGATGTCACCGTTGCCAAAAAGTAAGCAAACAAGGAAACCGATCCATGAAAACAATCATCAACACCACCCTCGCCGCAGCCCTCTTTCTCGCCTCTGCCGCCGGCGCCTTCGCGCAGGAATTCACCGCCGGCACGGTGAAGAAACTCGATACCAAGGCTAAAAAGGTCACGCTTATCCATGAGGAACTGAAAAACCTGGACATGCCGGCAATGACCATGGTCTTCGACGTCAAGGACGAAGCCATGCTGGCGAAATTGCAGGAAGGCGCGAAAGTGCAATTCGTCGCCGAGCGGGTGAACGGCAAGCTGACCGTGACGCAGCTGAAATAACTGCGGCGGACCCCCCTAGGACCAGCGCGCACCCCTATCGGCAAAACCGGTGGGGGTGCGCCTCATTCGCCTGCGGTACATTAATCGCAGGCGGGTTTTCGCACCGGGCCGAAGACCACGAAGCTGATGGCGGAAAGCAGCCAGACGCTGATACCGGCATAAAGCATGACCAGGCCGAAGCCATCCGCCAGCGCCTGATGGACGAGCACCTCCGACAGGCCCTGCACCGACGAACCGGCAGTTCCCGCCGCAACCTTTTCAGCGAGCAACTGCAATGCGTTCATATCCGTGCCGGACGGCAGCTTTGCCTGAAGCGAAGAGCGGACGCCCTCCACCAGAATGAAGCCCATGACCGGAATATTGATGGCGAGCGAGATCATGCGCGCACTCATGTCGATGCCGGACGCCATGCCGGAACGCGCCGGCGGCACCGCACCCGTGGTCGTGTTGGTGACCGGCGTATTGGTCAAACCAAGCCCGATGCCGGAAAGAATGCAGCCGGGCAGCATGGTGAGCCAGTTGGCATTTTCGATGCCGCTGCCCAGTTTCATCAGCATGAAACCGAGACCGATGGTGAAAAGCCCGGCCGGTATGACAAGGCGTGGCTGATAACGCAGGGACAGGCGCTCCGCCAGCGGCGGCATCACCAGCGCCGGCAGCGTGTAGGCAAGCAGGCCAAGACCGGCGGTGACGCTGTCATAACCGAGACCCGCCTGAAACCAGATCGGCAGATAGATCATGAAGGGCCAGAAACTGATGTTCATTGCCGCCGAGCCGATGATGGCCCCGGAAAACGGCCGGATGCGGAACACGGAAAAATCGAACATCGGCCTTGGCGTAAGCTTTTCCACGATGAGAAAGGCAATGAAACTTGCGACGGACCCAGCAAGGATCAATAACGCCGCCTGACTGGCAAAGCCGAGTTCAGGGCCTTGCGTAATGAAAAACGCAAGGAGAAACACGGCCAGCGACAGCGTGGCGATGCCGGCAAGATCAAGGCGGGTCGCTTCCGGATCAAGCGATTCCCGCACGCCGCCCACTGCAGGCAGCAAAGTGCCGGCGCTGAGCGCCACGTGAACGAGGAACACCCATTCCCAGCTCCACAGCGCGACGATGGCCCCGCCGATAATCGGGCCAAAGCCCAGCCCCACGCCGGAGACGATGCCCCACCAGCCGAATGCCATGCCACGCTCACCGGCCGTGCGGAACTGGTGCGACAGGATGGCGATCTGGCACACCAGCATCGCACCGCCGCTCAGTCCCTGAAGGAAACGCGCCGCAATCAGCACCACCACATTTTCCGTCATTCCGCAGGCAAGTGACGAAAGCGCAAAAGCGGCAATGCTGGCAATGAAGACGCGCTTGCGGCCGAAGCGGTCTGCCAGCGCGCCTGTCGCCATCAACACCACCGTCACGCCGATCGTATAGGCGTTCATGATCCACTGAAGCTGCCGGAAATCCGCATGCAGCACCTGTTCGAGTGTCGGCAGGATTGCCGGGACGCTGGAAATCTCCAGTCCGAACATCAGGGCGGAAAGACAAACGGCAGCGAGCGCCATCGCGCTTCTGCTGCCTGCGGGTGCGGTAACGGCAAGGGTCATTCTTCAGCCTTTCATGGGTCGGATCGCAAAAGCGAAATCCGGTCTGCGGAACCGGACGCAAACTAGCCAAAGCTTGACCATAACTGAATTGGATGATTGGCTATTTCAGAGACAACAGATTGGAATTACCGATATGCGCACGCTGGATGTGGATGCCGTCGAGGCTTTTGTCACCATTGCCGATATGCAGAGCTTCACCCGCGCTGCCGAAGCACTGGGAACCACGCAGGGCGCCATCAGCGTCAAGCTCAAGCGGCTGGAAGACCGGCTGGGCCAGCGGCTGCTTGAGCGCACGCCCCGGTCCGTGCGGCTTTCGGCGCAAGGTGCGGTGTTTCTGGCGCCCGCCCGCGAATTCCTCGCCGCGCATGATCGCGCCCTTGCCGGCCTTTCATCCCCGCGCCGCCGTTTCGGCCTTGGCATTGCCGCCCATGTTGCGGGGCCGGAGGTGCCAACCCTTCTGGCGCGGCTTAATGCCCATGATCCGGGGCTGACGATCGAAGTGCGCATGGACAATTCCCGCGTGCTGCTGGACGCCTTTGACCGTGGCGAAATCGACGCCGCGATCATCCGGCGTGAAGACGACCGGCGCGACGGCGAGGTGCTGGGGGCGGAGCATTTCGGCTGGTACGCCGCTCCGCAGTTCGAACACCGGCAGGGCGAGCCCCTGCGGCTGGCAGCGCTTTCACCCGCCTGCGGCGTGCGCGACATTGCCGCCCGCGCGCTGGATTCGGCCGCCATTGCCTGGACGGAGGTGTTTCTTGGCGGCACCTCGTCGATGGTTACAGCGGCGGTCTCCGCCGGTCTCGCTATTTCCGCGTTTTCCTGCCGTCTTGCACCGCCCGGCACGGTCGAGGTCAGCCAGCGCTTCGGCCTGCCGTCGCTGCCCTCCACCGAGGTCGTGATGTTCTCCACCCTCACCGACAGCAGATCCCGCGAGGCGTTGCGCACGCTTGCCGCTGCATTCCGGGAACATCGGCCCTGATACGGCCTCCAGGTAGCAGCGGATAGCGCCGCCTATTTCAGCGGCTCGCGCGCCTCTTCCAATGTCTTGAGAATATCGATCAAACGTGGCGCCATCTCGCGGATTTCGGTGAGATGAATGGCGGTCAGCCGTTCCAGAACCGCCTGCGCCTTGTCCGTCAGCGCCAGCGTCTGGCGCCGCCGGTCGGCAGGGTCAGTGTGCCGGGTGACATAGTCGGCGGTGACCAGCCGGCCCACCAGTTCCGTTGCCGAATGGGGTGCGATCAGCAACCGTTCGGCAAGCCTGCCGACGGTCATCGCCTCTTCATCGCGATGCCCGCGGATGGCAAGCAACGCCTGATGCTGCTGGGCCGGAAGCCCCTCCTCTTGCGCTGCAGAGGTGCTGAAATCCATGAAGCGGCGCAGCGTGTAGCGCAGGTTGGAAAGGGCCTCGTAATCGGCATCGCTCAGCCTGTCCTTTGGCATTTTCCACACTCCCGATCTCTGCGATTCATCCTGCTCAAGGCGCCCAAGGCGGAAAGATCTCCCCGGCGCCATACGTCCGGCTTAGCGCAGGACGGCGTTCTCCGCCAGTGCGGAGCGGCTGATCGGCGCGCCACTTCCCCACACCCGTGTTGATTTATATCGTATTACGATGTATTGACGCCGCCATCCACATCACAGCAACGGAAAATGCCATGCCGAAAACCACGCCTCACCGCCGGCTACACGATTTCACGGGCGGCCTTGCCCGGCGTGAAGCGGGCGATTTTACGACCGACCGCCGCGTTCTGGCCCTTATCGGCATGGCGCTGATCGTCGGCACCGGCGGCGCTTTCGCCGCAAAGCTGCTGGTGAGCCTGATCGCGCTTGTCACCAATCTCGCCTGGTTCGGACAGCTGAGCATGGCAGCCAGCTCTCCCGCCGAAGCGCCGCGTTCGTTGTGGATGGTGGCAATCCCCGTGCTTGGCGGCCTCGTCATCGGCCTGATGGCCCGGTTCGGATCGGAAAAAATCCGCGGCCACGGCATTCCCGAAGCGATCGAAGCCATACTCATCGGCGGCAGTCGCATGTCGCCGAAGGTCGCCGTCCTGAAGCCACTCTCCTCGGCAATCTCCATCGGCACCGGCGGGCCGTTCGGTGCGGAAGGGCCGATCATCATGACCGGCGGCGCGATCGGATCGCTGTTCGCCCAGTGTTTTCACCTGAGCGCGGCCGAACGCAAAACCCTTCTCGTCGCAGGCGCGGCAGCCGGGATGACCGCCATCTTCGGCTCGCCGATCGCCGCCCTGACACTCGCCGTCGAACTGCTCTTGTTCGAATGGAAACCGAGAAGCTTTATTCCCGTCGCCCTTGCCACCTGCATTTCGGCGTGCTGGCGTCCTTTCCTTTTTGAAGCCGGCGCGCTCTTTCCCCGGCAATTCCACATGGACCTGCCATGGTGGGGGATCGGCCTGTGCGCCATGGTGGGCATCATCGCCGGCCTGCAATCGGGCCTTCTGACGACCCTGCTCTACCGGATCGAGGATGCCTTCGAGGCGCTGCCGATCCACTGGATGTGGTGCCCGGCAATTGGCGGCCTTGCCGTTGGCCTCGGTGGCCTGATCGAGCCGCGCGCGCTTGGGGTCGGTTACGACATTATCGACGGCCTTCTGAACGGCCGGCTGCTGCCGCAGGCGGTCCTGACAATATTGCTGGTCAAGTCCGCCATCTGGCTCATATCGCTTTCGTCAGGCACATCGGGCGGTGTGCTTGCCCCCCTCCTCATCCTTGGCGGCGCACTTGGCTGGCTGGTCGGTCTGGCGCTGCCCGGCGACCCCGGTTTCTGGGCGCTTCTGGGTATGGCAGCGATGATGGGCGGGACAATGCGTGCGCCGCTCACCGGCACCTTCTTTGCGGTTGAACTGACCGGAGACGTCTCAACCCTCCTGCCACTGCTCGCCGCCACCATTTCCGCCTATGCGGTAACGGTGCTTCTGCTACGCCGCTCGATCCTGACGGAAAAGATCGCGCGCCGCGGCCAGCATATCACCCGCGAATACGGCATCGACCCCTTCGAATATACCCGCGCCCGCGACATCATGATCGATACGGTCGATACGTTGCCGGCGGATATGCGCGTCGGCGATGCCTCGGCTTTCTTCGCAACCACCGAAAACACGCATCGGATTTATCCTGTTGTCGATCAACAAGGCGTGCTGAAAGGCATCGTTTCACGCGGCGATGCGCTGCAATGGCAGCAGAACCCGGCGCTTGCCGATCAGAGCCTCGACGAGCGCGTTTCCGACACCTCGGCTCCCGTGGCGCATCCTGAAGATACCATCGGTTATGTCGCGGATTTGATGCTTGCGACCGACACGGGCCGCATCCCTGTCGTTGATGCGGAAACCGGTCGCCTTGTAGGTCTCGTGGCCCGCAAGGATCTGCTGCGGCTTCGCCATGCGGCCAATACGCTGGAGAACGAGCGCAAGCCCTATCTCGGACCACGCAAAACCGGCCCCGCAAGAGCAGACTGATAAGGCTCATCTGAACAGCCATGGCCGGAAAGCAAGCATCCGCCTTGCCGACCGGCCGCTCCGGCTTTATAGAACAAATGTCGAAAAGGCACGACTTGGTGTGGTCTAGCCCAAGTCCTTTCGGAAACGAAAGCTCTGTCCATGCCGCGCGCATGAGTCCCACGACGAACAACGACGCTATCCATGCGTCAAATTGTTCGTCCGTGTGGTTCTCAAAACGATGAGCTGCTCCGGTCGAACGACCAAGGAGCATTTCATGTCAAATACCCCTCAGATTTACGATGTCGTGATTGCCGGCGCTGGTCCTGTCGGCCTTTTTCTCGCCTGTGAGCTACGCTTGGCCAGGGTTTCTGTTCTGGTGCTGGAGCAGGCCCCCGACCCTTCCTCTCCGCTGAAGACACTCCCCTTCGGCATGCGCGGCCTTTCCGTGCCCACCATCGAAAGTTTCCATCGCCGTGGCCTGCTGGAAGACATCACCGAAAATCAGCCAACGAAAGAACAGCCAAACGGCAACCATGGCCTGACTGCGCATTGGATGCAGCAGCAGTGCCGCCCGGGCGGCCACTTTGCCGGCATCCAGTTCTTCCACGATAATATCGATACGTCAAAATGGACTTACCGATTTCCGGATTCAACGCCTGTTACCATGGCCTCCAGCATGGAGGAGATCGAAGCCGTTCTGGAGAGACGCGCAACCGACATGGGGGCCGAGATCAGACGGGGCGCCGGCGTTGATGGTTTCGAACAGTCGGATGTGGGTGTGACCGTTTACGCGGGTGGCCAGATATTTCACGGGCGGTGGCTTGTTGGCTGCGATGGCGGCCGCAGCACGGTGCGCAAGGCGGGCGGCTTCGATTTCGTCGGTACCGATCCGGAATTCACCGGCTATTCCGTTAAGGTCGAAATGGCTGACCCTGAAAAGCTCGCTCCGGGCCGTCACTACACATCGACCGGCATGTACACCTATCAAAAGCCCGGAACCATCGCGATGGTCGATTTCGACGGCGGCCGGTTTCACCGAACCCAGCCGATAACGCCGGAGCATGTGCAGACGGTGCTGCGGCATGTTTCCGGCAGCGACATCACGATAACGGGCCTTAGCCTTGCAACGACATGGACGGATCGCGCCTATCAGGCCACAACCTATCGCAACGGCCGAATATTGCTAGCGGGCGATGCCGCGCACATACACTCTCCGCTTGGCGGACAGGGGCTTAATCTCGGGCTGAGCGATGCGTTCAATCTTGGCTGGAAACTTGCAGCGACGATCCACGGCGATGCCCCGGACGGATTGCTGGACACCTATACCGGCGAGCGGCACCCGGTGGGAGCACAGGTCCTCGACTGGTCACGCGCGCAGGTCGCTCTCATGCGCCCGAGCCGGAGCACAAGAGCGCTGGAAGCCATCATCCGCGATCTCATCGAAACCCGCGATGGCGCGACATATTTCGCCGAGCGTGTCTGGGGTGTTTCCCTGCACTATGAGCTTGGCGGCCAACACCCGCTTGTCGGCCGCAGCGTTCCGGATTTCGCACTGACCGATGGAAGGAAGACCGGCGAACTTCTGAGAGAAGGCAAAGCTCTGCTGTTGGACTTTGGCGCGGATGCATCGCTTGAGGCGCTTGCAGGCCGTTGGAACGGGCGGATTGCTTATGTAGCGGGCAATGCCGTCAACCACCTCTACTTACGCGCCGTGCTCGTGCGTCCCGATGGCATCGTCGCCTGGGCCACGGGGTCAACTCCTGACAAGGAGGAACTTACAGAAGCCGCTAGCCGGTGGTTCGGCACATTATAAACTACATCTGAAGCGGGAAATCAGCTTATGCAGGGTTGAAAAAACTGGCATCGCCCCTTGAAAGCACCAATGGAGTGCTTTATGTATTTCACATGAGCACGAAACTTCTGTCCAACGTCGTTCTAGCACTCAATCTTTCACGGGAAGACCGATCTTCCCTCGAAGAAACGCTGCTTGCCTATCGACGTGCGATGGCAATCCTCGATCAGACCGAAGGCGCCAACCTCGTGGCGCTGCATGCCGCGGCTTACGAGGAGATAAGGGTCAAGACAGGCCTCCCATCCCGCATGGTGACGCTGGCTTTGCGCGACCATAGCCAGCGTGATCCGCAGGAGCAGGTGCGCGACATCCCGCTCGACAGCAAGCTGTTTTCGGTCAAGGGGCCTGACAGCCTCAGCATCGCCACCCTCTCGGGCCGCGTCGTCGTGCCCTACACCGTTCGTGGTTATCACAACGGCTGGAATGACTTTTCAGAAGCGCGTCTCGTTTTCGAGGGCGAGACCATCAGCATCCATGCCGGCATAAAAACCGGCTTCCAACCGAACAGGGAGGCTTCGATGAACAATGAAGGTATTCTCGGGCGGCTCGGGCGTGTCATCGCCGGTGTCATGAACAACGCCGTCGACGCGGCCGAGGCGTCCAATCCGGTCGCCGTTGCACAACAGGCCGTGCGGGAAATTGCCAAAATCGCCGAGGAAGCGCGAACGGCCCTGGGCGTGGCGGTTGCCGCCGGCCATCGCCTCAAATCCAAGGCCGCCGATCTCGATGAGGAAATCAGCGACCTCGACGACAAGATCAGGATCGGGCTTGAAAACGGCCGCGAAGATCTGGCCCGGGCCGCAACCGGGCTGCAGATCGATCTGGAGGCGCAGCGCGAAGCGCTGAACAAGGCAATCCTCGAGAATGCCGCCGAAATTGCCGAGGCGGAAACCACCTTGCGCAGCATCGCCTCTGCAAAGGCGGATGCGCAAAAGCGGCTCGAAGATGCCAAGCGTGCCGAACGCGCCGCACCTGCCAGCGTGGACGCCACCCCGTCCCAGCGCAATGACCGCCGCCTGGCCGAGGCGCTGGAAGCGATCGAAAGGGTGACCGGCACACCGGCCAAGCCCAATACCGGCGCAGCCGAGGTGGAGGAGCTGGGCCGCATGCAGCGACAGAGCGCCATCGAAGCGCGGCTCAAGGCTTTCCGGGAGGGACAACGCTGATGGAGGGCATTGTCCAGCCAGGCACCGCGCCCTTCTGGATCGCCCTCTTGACGGTCGCTGGCCTCGGCATTGTCGAACTCGTCTCGGTCCTGCTCGGCGTATCGGCCTCCGGGCTGCTGGACGACAGTTTCAGCTACCATGCGCCAGGCGATACCGAAGCGGGGTTGCTGGGAAGCTGGATGTCGTGGCTCAACGCCGGCGGCGTGCCGCTGCTTGTTCTCGCGGTCATTCTGCTTTCGGTTTTTGCCGTTACCGGTTTCTTCATTCAAGGGGTCGCTTCCACGGTGCTTCTCGGACCCTTGCCGCTCCCTCTGGCCATGACCGGCGCGGTTGCTGCGGCCATTCCGGCCACGCGGTCGCTCAGCCTTGCTGTTGCAAAGGTCATTCCACGCGATGAGACCAACGCGCTTGAGCAGGCCGACTTTCTGGGGCTCACAGGCGTCGTCACCATCGGGCCGCTTGACCAGGGCAAGCCCGGCACCGTGCGGGTCAAGGACCGGCATGACAATATTCACTTCCTGCGCGCGCAGGCCGCATCCGGTCACACGATCGATACGGGTGCGCAGGTATTGATCGTCGATGGGGCGGATGGGCTTTTCCAGGCCATCCCCGCACCGCCGGATCTGAAAAATTCATAATAGCAGGCACAACAGGGGTTAATTCACCATGGACTTCTTTTCTTTGAGCCTGATTGCCGGTGCCATCGTCACGGCGATCGTCGTCATCGGCATCATCATGACATCGCTTTATACGCGCTCGACGCGCGACAAGGCCTATGTCAGAACCGGCCTTGGCGGCAAAAAAGTCGTACTCGACGGCGGCGCAATCATTCTGCCGATCTTCCACTCCTATTCCTGGGTCTCGCTCAGCACGTTGCGGCTGGAAGTGAAGAGATCCGAACATGAATCGCTGATCACCAAGGATCGCATGCGCGCCGATATCACCGCCGAATTTTATGTGCGCGTAAAACCTGACGCCGAAAATATCGCGCTCGCCGCCCAGACGCTTGGCGACCGGACAAATGATGCCGATGCGCTGAAATCCCTGGTCGAGGCGAAGTTCGTCGACGGCCTGCGCTCGGTTGCCGCGACCATGTCGCTGCGCGACCTGCAGGAACAGCGCGCCGAATTCGTCAAATCCGTGCAGGCGGCCGTCGCCCACGACCTGCAGTCCAACGGTCTGGAGCTGGAATCGGTGTCGCTGACACGGCTCGACCAGACCGACATCAAGCATTTCAACCCCAACAACACCTTCGATGCGGAGGGCCTGACGGCGCTGACGCGGATCACCGAGGAGCGCAAACGCGAGCGCAACCAGATCGTCCGCGACAACGAAGTCGAAATCGCCACCAAGGACCGCGAAGCCGTGCTGCGCCGCCTGACCATCGAGCGCGAACAGCGCGATGCGGAACTGACGCAGGAACGCGATATCGCCAACAAAACAGCGGAAACCCGGGCAGAGGCGGCACGCGCCGAACAGGCGGCCCGTCTGAACGAGGAGACCGCAAAGCTCGATACCGAACGGGGCATTGCCGAGCGGGACGCGGAAGCCCGTCAGGCGCGCGAGACCGCCCGCATCGAAGCGGAGCGCGGCATCGCCGAGCGCGAGGCGGAGGCCCGCAAGATCACCGAAACCGCCCGGATCGAAGCGGCGATCGCCGTTGCCCAGAAGGTGGAGCAGGAACAGGCTGCGCGTGCCAAGGCTGATGAAGCCAAGGCAGCCGCCATCACCGCCGAAGAACAGGTGGCAACCGCCCGCGAAGTGGAAATCGCCGAACGCGCCAAACGCATTGCCGTGATCGACGCCCGCAAGGCGGCCGAACAGGAAGCGACGGCGATCACCGTGAAGGCGGAAGCCGAACGCGAAGCTGCGGAAAATCTTGCCGCCGCCGCCAAGATCGGCGCCGAGGCCGAAGCGCAGGCCGCCAAAATCCGCGCCGAAGGCGTCATCGCGCTCGGTGATGCCGAGGCGCAGGCGGAGCGTGCGAAAAACGATGCACGCAATGCGCTTTCCGGCGACATCATCGAATTCGAACTTGCCCGCGCAAGGATCGCCATCATCCCCGAGGCGCTGGCCGAAGCGATGAAGCCGATCGAGAAAATTTCCGACATCCGCATCTTCAGCGCCGGAAATCTGGCCGGCGCGCTCGGTGGCGGTAGCGACGGGCAAAGTGGCAATGGCCTGGGCGACCTTTCAAGCCAGCTGCTGAGCTTCACCGCGCAGAAGCCGGTTCTCGATGAAATCCTCGCACAGGCCGGCTTCAAGGGCGCCGACCCGACACAGGCCCTGCTCGCGGCATCGATTACGAATGCCACGGATCGCCCAACGCCGGAAAGGCAACCAGCGAAGGAAACGTAAGGAAGCCCGGCATTCCTTCCGGCAATGACACCAAGCGCGGTCACCCTGGCGGTGGCCGCGCTTTTTGTTCCAGGCTTGTTTTGAGAGACCTTACCTACCACACACAGGATTACAGCCCCGCAGTCGGGTCCCGCCATTCGCGGAAACAGGCCTGGAGAGACTGCCGCAGGCTGTGCTCCAGCGTATCGAACGCGGTCATGTTCTGACGCGCCAGCGAAATAACCCATGCGCCCTGAAGCCCGATTACCAGTCTCTCGGCATCGGCCTCCGGGTGCTGACTTCCGAACCGCCGTGCCTGGGCAGCGATCCGGGCCAGCCAGTCACCGAGCACATCCGCACCGATCTGGCGCAAATCGGGCTTTTCATCCCCGGCCTGAATGATGCTGAGCACGGGGCAACCCATGATCCGGCCGTTGTCCTGCGAAAGGCGGGCTATTGCGCGGCAGAGCGCCACCGAACCGATGGCGAAGCTCTCCGCATCATTGAAACTCGCATCGATCAACTCGGCGATCTTCCGGCCCGCCCACCGTGTCGCCTCGGCGGCGAGCTGCTCCTTGCCGCCGGGAAAATGATAATAGAGCGAGCCTTTCGGCAGGCCCGCTTCGGCAAGTATCTCAGCCAGCCCAACACCCGCATAACCGCGCCGCCGAAACAGCGCGGAGGTGGCCCTGATCAGGGTATGGCGGTTTTTGCTCTCATCCATCCCCATGTTTTAAACACTGTAGACCGTTCGGTCCAGCAATGTTATTAGACCAATCGGTCCAAAGGGAGCGAGGTATGGATGACTGACATCGCAGAAAGCCGGGAAATCAGTATCGCCTCGGAGGGGAACATGCTTGCCGGGCGGTTTTTTCCGCCTGTGGGACCTGTAGCTGCTCACCTTGTCCTTCACGGTGCCACCGGCGTTCCCGCGCGCTATTATCGTGCCTTCGCCACATGGGCGGCAAGACAGGGCATCGGCGTCCTGACCTATGATTACCGCGACTTCGGCGCATCGCGGCGGCGCCCGATGCGCGAGAGCCGGGCGACGATGGCCGACTGGGGAGTTGCCGACCAGATGGCGGCGGAAACGGCACTTCGCCAGATTGCGCCGCACGGGCCGATCTGGCTGCTCGGCCATTCCCTCGGCGGACTGACATTTCCCTTTCGGCGTCATGACGAGCGGCTTGAACGAGTTATCACCGTCGGCTCCGGCTTCGCCCATGTCAGCGACCACCCGTGGAGTTATCGACCGGCGGTGATCGCGTTCTGGTATCTGCTGGGCCCGCTCGCCACCGCCCTGACGGGCTATCTGCCCGGACGCAGGCTGCTTCTGGGCGCGGATCTGCCCGCCGGAATTTACTGGCAATGGCGCCGCCCGTTTCGATCTGCGCATGATGACGATGGCGGACGATGTCGTGGTTCCGCCTGCCGCCGTCTGGCGTTATGCCGACGCTTTTCCGCCGGGAAGCCTTAGCCGCAGAACCCTGCGGCCGGAAGAATTCGGCCTTACGTCCCTGCGCCATATCGAGGTCATGTCGGAACGTGCCGCAGCGGCATGGCCAGCAATATTAGGGCTGGAGGAGATGCCCACCGGGTCGCGGTTTTAGTAGTCAGCCACCATTCAATCCGTCGCGGGCGGTTTTGCGCGCCTGAAAGCCGACGATCAGCGCAACGCTCAACACCACCAGCGGCGCGATGGCGTGACCGAACTCCCCATTCGACAGGACGGTACCGGCTGCCGCAACCATCACCACGCTGGCAAGCGCCGCACCCGCCAGCCGTGTCGGCCGATATGCGATGAGAAGAGCCGCCGCGAATTCCAGAGTTCCGGTGAGATAGTTGAACCCGTCGGGATAACCCCAGCGTCTGTAATCGGCGAGGATCGTTTCGGATGCGAAGATATTGCCGATCCCGCCGAGAACGAAAAAGGCGGATAAAAGCCAGGCAAGGATGGATTTCCAGGGCAGGTTACGCATGAGGGCTCCTGATTGCGGGCTGAGTGCCATGAAGGAAGGTGGAAACGGCGTCATGCGCGAGACGGGAGACTTCGCCGGCCGGAAGCGGCAAGCTTATGGCCCCGACGAGCGCACGCAGCTGCGGACCGGTAACAACAAGCCCGATAAATTGCTCGGCAAGCTTTTCCGGCGGGAGATTTCCGCGCAATTCCGGTAAGCGCAGACGCAGCCAGTCGGCAAGAATCTCAACGCCCGTATCATGACCGGAACGCAGGATTGCCTGCGCAAGCTCGGGAAAACGTTGCCCCTCGGCAATCATCAGGCGCTGCAATGCCAATGTGCGTGGCTGCAGCACCACCTCAAGCAGCCTCTCGCCAAACATGACAAGCGCCGGACCGATTTCTCCGCTGCCGACATCGAGCTGGCGAAGCGGTGCAGCCTGTTCGTTGCAGAGCCGTGTGATGACATCCACGAACAGCCCCTGCTTGCCGCCAAAATGCTCATAGATGTTTCGGCGCGATCCACCGGCCTTTGCGATGAGCGTGTCCAGCGATACCGCCTCATATCCCTGATCGAGAAAGAGGTTGGCGGCAGCATCCATCAGGGCCTGTATCCGCGCCACACCGCGCGCCGTTGGCAAATGGTCTTCCGTCATGTCCGATTCCTGTTCGCTTTATGGTATGGTATGATACCGTACCATTTTACGCAAGATGTCTGCGACTTGCCGGTTCGCGCCGATGCATTTGCCCGAAAACGATTGCCACTCGCTCCCGATTTGGCTAGAAAGCCCTCGCGCGGGACGACCCGCGCCTTGAAACGTTCCGGGGACGGCCCTGACTCTCAATCTTGGGATCAGGATGACCGATTTACCGAACGCCCTCCCTGTTTCCGACCTTCCATTACACGCACGGTCTTCCTGCGTCCGGCGCAGCCGCGACTCCGGATACCGGCGCATCCCCGTCATTGCCGAAATTTACTGAAGGATCTTCCATGGCCGACCCCATCGAGCAATTCGAAGTCAGACCTATCGTTGAAATCACAGTCGGGGATATCGACCTCAGTTTCACCAATGCCTCGGCATACATGTTCCTCACCGTCACACTGGCCAGTTCATTCCTGCTTCTGGCAACCGGCAAGGCCCGCCTCGTGCCCGGCCGCTGGCAATCAGGCGCTGAACTGCTTTACCAGTTCGTCGCCAGGACATTGCGGGACAATGCCGGTGAACAGGGGATGCGGTTCTTCCCCTTCGTATTCTCGCTTTTCATGTTCATCCTGGTCGCAAACGTGATCGGCATGTTTCCCTATGCCTTCACCGTAACCAGCCAGATCATCGTCACATTCGGCCTGGCCATGATGGTGTTTGGCACGGTCACGCTCTACGGCCTGTTCAAGCACGGCATCGGATTTTTCGGCCTGTTCAAACCCGCCGGCATCCCGGCAATTCTGGCGCCCATCATCGTGCCGATTGAAATCATCTCCTACATGTCGCGCCCGGTCAGCCACTCCGTTCGCCTGTTTGCGGTGATGCTCGCCGGTCATATCACCCTGAAGGTCTTTGCAGGTTTTGTCGTCTCGCTTGCCAGCGTCAATGCCCTCGGCGTGATCGGCGCCATCGCGCCGCTCTTCATGACGGTGGCGATCACCGCACTGGAATTTCTGATGGCCGCCATTCAGGCCTACGTGTTCACCATGCTGACCTGCATGTATCTCAACGACGCCCTGCATCCGGGACACTGACACGCCGCCCGCAATCCGGTTTCGAATGGAATATCTACCGCCATGCCTGATGCCCCTTGCCCGAAAAAGGGACATCAGGCGCGCTGACGCTCCCCGGAAGGCCGGTGCAAACGTTCAAGGATCAGAGGCAAAACCCCGCCGGCACGCAAAATGGCGATCTCCGCCCTCGTTTCGATCGCCGCAGACGCCTCGAAGGAAATCGAAGCCCGGTCGGGCCGCGTGATCGTTACGGGTACCGCACAGCGGGGCGCAATCGACAGGGCATCGGCATCGACACTGATCATGTCGCGAGCGGTCAGCCTGAGCTGCACGGGGTCCAGCCCTTCCGGAAGCCGAAGCGGCAGGACACCCATGCCGATCAGGTTCCAGCGGTGAATGCGCTCAAAACTCGTCGCCAGCACCGACCGAACACCCAGAAGCGCAACGCCCTTGGCCGCCCAGTCGCGGGAGGAGCCCATTCCGTAACGCTCTCCCGCCACGACAACGACCGATCTGCCTTCGGCTTCGTATCGCTGCGCCGCATCCCAGAGAGAAAGCATGTCGCCCGTTCCGGCATGGATGGTCGAGCCGGCGGGAATGCCGGCCTCCAGAAGATTGCGCACCGTCTTGTTGGTGAAGAGGCCGCGTATCATGACCTCCCAATTGCCGCGCCGTGAAGAAAAGACATTTAGATCAAGCGGATTTTCACCGTGCCCGATGAGGTAGCGCCCCGCATCGCCCGCTGCGGGAATGGCACCGGCGGGCGAGATATGGTCGGTCGTAATATCGTCGCCAAGCGCGAGGATCGGATGGGCGTCATAGGCGCCAAGCCTCGTCCCATTGCCGAAGCCGGCGAAAGGTGGCCGCCGGATATAGGTCGACTTTTCATCCCAGGGAAAAAGCGTCGTTGTGGGCGCGGGAAGCTCCTTCCAGGCTTTGCTTGCCTCGGCGGCATCATAGGCGGGGGCGAAATCCGCGATCCGCGACGCCCTCTCCACGGCCGCATCGATCTCGGCAGCGGTCGGCCAGATCATCGGAAGCGTGACGGGCGTACCGTCTTCTGCGATGCCGAGAGGATCATTCATGATATCGAGCTCGACCGTACCGGCCAGCGCGAAGGCCACGACCATGGGTGGTGAGGCCAGAAACCCGGCTTCCAGCTGGGGATGAACCCGGCCGGGGAAATTGCGGTTGCCGGAAAGAACCGCGACGGGAAGAATGTCCCGCTCCGCCATCGCCTTCGCAACCGGGCTGGTGAGCGGACCGGAATTGCCGATGCAGGTCGTGCAGCCGTAACCGACGATGCCGAAGCCGACAGCCTCCAGATCGGCCAGCAGCCCGGCGCGGGCAAGATAATGCTCCGCGGTCGGTGATCCGGGAGCGGTGGAGGTCTTGACCCAATGCGGCGGACGCAGGCCATGGGCGTTGGCTTTGCGCGCCAGAAGCCCGGCGGCGATCAGGAGCCGGGGATCGGATGTGTTGGTGCAGCTGGTTATCGCGGCGATTGCGACAGCCCCGTCGTTCGGCTCACCTTCAAGAGAAAGCGCGCCTTTTTTCCTCATCGCGGCAATCGCCTTGCGCGTTGCACTCACGGAAATCCTGTCCTGGGGGCGGCGTGGCCCGGCAAGGCTTGGCTCGACACTGGAGAGATCAAGATCGAGGGTCGCGGTATAGCGGGGATTGGCGTCGGGATCGAACCATATTCCAACACGTCTGGCATAGGCCTCCACCAAGGCGGCATGATCCGGCGTTCGCCCGGTCTTGAGCAGATAATCGACCGACTGGCGGTCAATCGGAAAATAACCGCTATTCGCTCCGAATTCCGGAGTCATGTTGGCGATGACCGCGCGGTCGCCCGCCGTCAGGCCGGAAACACCCGGCCCGTAAAATTCCACATATTTATCCTGCAGATCGATCTGGCGCAGCAGATGCGTGACGACGAGCGCGAGGTCCGTGGCAAGCACACCCTCTTTCAGCGCTCCCGTCAGCCGGACCCCGACGACATCCGGCACACGGAGGGCGACGGGCATGCCGAAAAAGACGCTTTCAGCCTCCAGCCCGCCGACACCCCAGGCAAGCACCCCGATGCCATTGATCATCGGCGTATGGCTGTCCGTACCGATCAACGTGTCCGGCATGGCCCATAATGTCCCGTCTCGGCACTGCGCGGTCACAACAGTCGCCAGCCGTTCAAGGTTGAGCGTATGCATGATGCCAGTGCCGGGAGGATGGGTCCGGAAATCGGCAAGCGTATTCGTTGCCCATTTCATGAAACTATATCGTTCCGCATTCCGCTCATATTCGCGCTCCATATTGCGAAGAAGAGCGGATGAAGTGGCAAAGACATCCACCGCGACGGAATGGTCGGTCGACACATCCACCGGGACGACCGGATTGAGAAGGGCCGGATCGCCCCCCGCTTCCGCAAGCGCCGAGCGCATTCCGGCAATATCGACCAGAGCCGGGCCGCAGGTCGTGTCATGCATCAGGACCCGGTTCGGCAGAAACGGAATTTCAACCTCGCTGCTACCAGTTTCAAGCCAGTCGATCATCGCGGCTTTCGCGCGGGCCGCATCGTCTCCTCCAGTGCGAAGAACGTTTTCCAGCAATATGCGATGAACATAGGGCATGCGCGCCAGGCAGCTTCCCGCCTCCGCGGGAAGATCGATAATGTCGTAACTGAGGCCGTTTATATCGAGTTTGGTACGCATGCTATTATGTTCCGTTCAGGCACTGCGGGAAGAGGACTGGCCGACCTTGAACTGCCCGGTCGGACTATCATCGGCATCTGGGCCGGGGAAACGCATGAACCATGTCATGAAGAACGAAATGATCAACAGGACCGCAAGGAACATGAGGCCGCCCAATGGGCTTCCCGTCGCCGTTTTCGCATAGCCCATGGCATAAGGACCCACAAAGCCGCCGAGATTGCCGATGGAATTGATCGCCGCGATCGAGACGGCGGCCGTGGCGCGTGTCAGGAACAGGCCCGGAAGCGACCAGAACGGCGACTTGAAGGCATATATGCCCGCCAAAGCCACGGAAATCAGACCGATTGCGACATAGGGATCACGCGTCAGGCCCGTGGCGGCCAGCGCGACACCGCCGATCAGCAGCGGTACGGCGCTGTGTTTCTGTCTTTCACCCGTGCGATCCGAGTTCTTCGACCACAGCACCATGGCAACGGTGGCAAGAGCGTAGGGCACCATCGCGACGAGACCGATCTGGAAATGGGTCAGATCCTGTCCGAGTCCCTGAATGATCTGCGGCATCCACAGACCGATTCCGAGATTGCCGACCTGATAGATGAAATAAATCGCCGAGAGAAACAAAACCTTCGGATTGGAAATCGCCTGCCAGAGACCAAGATGCTGAACGTGCCGCCGTTTTGTGTGATCGGCCTCCAGTTCCCTGACAAGCCAGTTGCGCTCCTCATCCGTCAGCCACTTCGCCTTTTCAGGCCGGTCAGTCATATAGAAATAGTTGAAGATACCGGCTGCAACGGCGGGGAGCCCTTCAAGGATCAGCATCCAGCGCCAGCCGGCAAGTCCGAAACCGCTGACATTGTCCATGATCCAGGTGCTGAGCGGCGCTCCCATGAGATAGGAGACCGGAATGGCGGCCGTGAAGAATGCGACCGTCGTTGCCTGCTCCCTGGCCCGGAACCAGTAGGTCAAATAGATGATGATGCCGGGAAAAAAGCCCGCTTCGGCGACGCCAAGCAGGAAGCGCAGCGTATAAAGCTGCCAGGCCTCCTGGACAAAACCCGTCAGGACGGCAACCGCACCCCACGTCAGCAGGATACGCGAAATCCAGATACGCGAACCGTATTTCTGCAGAGCGACGTTGCTCGGCACTTCGAAAAGAAAATAACCGATGAAGAAGATGCCGCCGGCAAATCCGAAGGCTTCCGCGGACAAGGCCAGATCCTTGTTCATCTGAAGCGCGGCATAACCAAGATTGGCGCGGTCAAGATAAGAGATGACATAAAGAATGAAGGTGTAGGGGACGATCCTCCAGAAGACCTTTCTCATCGTGGTCTTCTCGAGTCTGCCGATATCTGTGAGCGTCATGGCTACCTCCCCCAACGCATCATTGTTCAATTGCCTCCCAAGGCACGGCATTTTTACATAACGTGATTATAAAATGCAATTGATATTTACGAGGCCTCAATTTAATAAAGGCCCATGACGCTGGAGGAGCATCGGCATGAAACATGCGAGGGACCTGTATGCCTATGTCGGGGCAAGAACGACGCAAAAGCGCAATGCCCGTGGCGACGGCCTGAACGTTTACCGGCTGACGCGGGAGTTCCAGTGGGTTCACCTGCAATTGCTGGCACTCGAAAACCCCTCATTCCTGGCCTTCGACCGCACCGGACAATGTCTCTATACCGTGCACGGCGATTCCGACCGTGTCTCCTCATTTGCCATTGGCAAGGACACGGGCACGCTCACCCTCCTCAACGAACAGTCGACGAGGGGGCACAATCCCGTTCACCTGTCCTTCGACCCTTCGAACCGGTACATGGTGGTGGCAAACCACATTACATCGTCGCTGGCACTCCTGCCCCGGTTCGATGATGGCAGTCTCGGGCCGGTTTGCGATCTGGCGGATGTCACGGGCGCCATCGGCCCGCATCGCATCGAGCAGGCGCTGCCGAAACCGCATCAGGTCGAGTTCGATCCCAGCGGAAAATGGATTGCCGTTCCGGACAAGGGAACGGACAAGGTGCTTGTCTTTGCCATTGATACGGCGGGCAGCGTCCTGAAGGAAATCGGCCATTGCGCAGCGCGCGAGACCTCCGGGCCGAGGCACATCGCGTTCCATCCGCAGGGCCAGCTGGCCTATGCCATCAATGAACTTGATTCCACCGTCACCGGCTATCGCTTCGATCAGCACACCGGAAAGCTGGAACCGTTTCAAATCCTGTCCTCCCTTCCGGACAGCTTCACCGCGAATAGCCGTGCATCGGAAATCCGGATCTCGGATGACGGACGTTTTGTGTATGCCTCCAATCGCGGCAGCGACACGATCGCGGGCTTCGCCATTGGCGATGGCGGCCGCCTCGATCACATCGGTCATTGGTCGACAGCGGGAAGAACACCGCGGTTTTTCACGATTCTGCCCGGCAACGGGATGCTTGTGGCAAACGAGGATTCCGACACCGTCGTCGCCTTCGATATCGACCAGCATACGGGACGATTGATCCCGAGGCATGAGGTCCTTCGCGTCGGAAGCCCGGTCTGTATCGTGACGAAACCCGTGGGCTAGATTTTCGGAGACTTGATACGGCTGGCGCCCATGATGTGGGTATAGAGAAAAGCGGCAGCCTCGTTGCGGCGCCCATGTTCGATCAGGTCGAGGATTTGCAGATGCTCCTCCGTCTGCCGGGGCAGACGGCTGCGGTCTATGGTGATGTGATATTCGATGAGCCGGCGCAGACGGTTGATACGTTTGATCGCATCCAGGAAAAATTCGTTCTGCGAGCAGGCGACGAGCATCTCATGAAACTCGTTGTTGGCCTTGAAGATTTCAGCGCGTGACCACGTCTCAAATCCGCCGTCGCGCAGCCTTGTCTGCACCTCCCGCGCCCGCTTGAGCCCTTCGGCATTGGGCTCGAAACTTGGAAGCAGCATGGCCTGCTGCTCGACCACGGCGCGAAAAGCATAACCGTCCTCATAGCTCTTTTTCGACGTCAGGGCCTGCGTGAACGCCCAGCCATTGCCGGGCAGGCGCTCGATCCAGCCTTCTTCCGCAATGCGCCGAAGAACTCTCAAAAGCTTGGTGCGCGGCAGATCGTAAAACCGCATGAGTTCGTTCTCGCTCAAGCGCTCGTCGAGTTTGCCCGCGAGACGATCTTCGGCGATGCGGAAATAGATCGCCTCATCACCCTCGCCATCCTCGACACCCGCAGATTTCACATCCTCGAGACTGCCGGGATCAACGGCCAGAAAATAACCCCGATTGGGCTCCGCCCGCACAACGCCCTGGGTCTCGAGTTGCTTGAGCGCGCTCATGATGGGGGCACGGGAAACACGAAAGGCATCCGCCAGCATTTGAAGAGGAAGGTGCTCGCCCTTGCCGATGCCGTTCGTCTGGATGAATTCAATGACGTTTCCGACGATCTGAGGCGTAAGACTTTTCCGTACCATGGGGCTCGCTCTGTAGTTTTACCCAGTTTTGTATGATCCCCCGCTTCAAAGCAACAGGCGGCAGCCCCTTCGGGCTGCCGCCTCACCGTTCAATCCTCGTCCTGCCGGAAGCGGGAAAGCCCCTTGAAGACGAAGGGTGCGATCAGCGCAATCAGTGCGAAGGCGATCATCGTCGCCGAACTCGGATGCTGCAACAGGATCATCGGATCACCAAGGCTCATCTGCAGCGAACGCCTCAGAGCGCTGTCGGCCAATGGCCCGAGGATGAGACCGACAACGGCGGGCGCGACCGGATAGTCGAATTTCCGCATGAAAAAGCCGACAACGCCAAACCCGGTCAGCAGCAAGAGTTCCACGACGGAAGGATTGGCCGCGATGGTTCCCATGGAGGCGAAGACGAGGATACCCGCATATAGCCATGGCAGGGGAATGGCCAGAAGACGCACCCACAATCCGACCAGCGGAAGATTGAGCACCAGCAACATGACATTGGCAATGAAGAGGCTGGCAACCAGCCCCCAGACGAGATCCGCATGCTGCGCAAACAGCAGTGGACCCGGCTGGATATTATACTGCTGGAATCCCGCCAGCATGACCGCCGCCGTGGCGGAAGTGGGCAGCCCAAGCGTGAGCAGGGGAACGAGCGTACCGGCGGCCGAAGCATTATTCGCGGCTTCGGGACCGGCAACGCCCTCGATTGCGCCACGGCCGAATTCTTCCGGCTTTTTCGACAGCTTCCGCTCGATATTATAGCTGAGGAAGGTCGGAATCTCCGCGCCGCCGGCGGGCAGCGCACCGATCGGAAAACCGATCACGGTCCCGCGCAGCCACGGTTTCCATGACCGTTTCCAGTCCTCGAGCGTCATCCAGATCGATCCTTTGACGGGGATCGGCTTTTCCGGCTTATGCAGGTGACGGGAAGCGACAAGCAGCGCTTCGCCGATGGCGAAGAGGCCGACCGCCAGCGTCGTCACCTCGACACCGTCCAGAAGTTCCGGCACGCCGAAGGTCAGGCGCGCTTGCCCGGTCAGTTGATCGATACCCATCAGGCCGAGCCAGAGACCGAAGGCAAGGCTGGTGAGGCCCCTGAGCGGTGATGAGCCGAATGTCGCGGAAACGGTGACGAAAGCGATCAGCATCAGCCCGAAATAATCCCACGGACCGAACTGGACGGCGACCTTGACGAGAATGGGCGCAAGGAATGCAAGGCCGAAAGTGGCGATCAAAGCCGCGACAAAGGAACCGATCGCGGCTGTGGCAAGCGCCGGACCGCCGCGACCCGACCGCGCCATCCTGTTGCCCTCCAGCGCCGTCACCACCGACGCACTTTCTCCCGGGGTATTGAGCAGGATGGCCGTCGTCGACCCGCCATACATGCCGCCATAATAGATGCCGGCAAACATGATGATCGAACCGCCGGGATCGAGCTTGAAGGTCACCGGCAGCAGAAGGGCGACCGTCAGCGCCGGGCCGATGCCGGGAAGGACACCGACAGCCGTGCCGATGATGACCCCCACGGCGGCAAAGACCAGATTTGCCGGCTCGATCGCGGTGGCAAAGCCTTGAAACAGGGCAAGAAGCGAATCCATGACCACCTCAAAACAGACGCTCGAGCGGCCCCAGGGGCAGCGCAAGGGTCAGGAGCTTGTTGAACATGAGAAAGATGAGGACGGCGATGATCGCTCCCAGACAGAGGTCCACCGGCAGCGCCCTGCGCCCGAATGCCCGGGCAGTGAAGGCGAAAAGCAGCGTCGAACCGAGAATGAAGCCACCGCCAAGCCAGATTGCGCCGATCAGACCCAACAGGGCAATGGCGATCCAGCCCACCGCCTTCCAGTCGGTTGGCTCGTCCTCCAGTTCGGCTGGCCTGAAGGCGCTGACCAGATGCCCGAGCGCCAGGGCGACAAACAGCAGGGCGACGAAATAGGAAGCCGCATTCGCTCTCATGCCATAGGTCGCACGCGCCGTCATGTGGCTCGCATCCCAGTAAGTGATGACCGCTATGGCGAACAGAATGACGGCGACGGCCACCGCGGGCGGATTGCGCAGTGAAGATGTTTTGAATGTCATGATATTCCTCGCAAGCGGGAAGCGGTCTCTCCGCTTCCCGCGCTGGCCAGATCAGTCGGCAAGGCCGATGGATGTCAGGATGGTCCGGACGCGTTCGGTTTCAGAGCCGATAAAACTCTTGAACTCCTCCGAGGGCGCATAATAGTCGGTCCATCCGCGAGCTTTCAGAACGGTCTGCCACTCGCCCGATTTGACGGTCTTTTCAACGGCCGCCTGCAATGCCTCCAGCTCCTTGCCCTCGACACCCGGTCCGGCGAAGACACCACGCCAGTTCACCAGCTCTATGTCGAAACCCTGAGCCTTCAGCGGCTTGGCTTCGATGCCTGGGATAGGCTCGGGATAGGATATGGCGAGCGCCCGCAGGTCACCGGACTTGATCTGACCTTCCCATTCGCCATAACCCGAAACGCCTGCCGTCGCCTGCCCGCCAAGCATCGCGGCAAGGGACTCGCCGCCGCCGGAATAGGCGACATAATTGACCTTGGCCGGGTCCTGCCCGGATGCCTTGGTCACCAGCGCCGCCAGAATATGATCGGCGCCGCCGGCCGATCCTCCGACCCAGATGGCCTTGGCCACGTCCTTGCCGATGGTCGCCTGCAGATCGGCCATCGTCTTGATCGGCGAATCCTTCGGCACGACAATGACAAGCGGATCGCCGGTGAGGCGGGCAAGAGGTGTCACCTGCGTCAGATCGACGGGCGACCTGTTGGAAATGCTGGCGCCGACCAGCGTGATGCCGGCAACGAGCAACTGGTTGGAGCTGCCCTTGGCCTGCCCGACAAATTGCGCCAGCCCAACCGTGCCGCCGGCGCCGGGTACGTTTATGACCTGTACGCTCTTGGCGGCACCGGTCGTCATCATGACCTCCTGAAGCGAGCGTGATGCCGCATCCCAGCCGCCGCCTGCCCCGGCCGGCGCGGTGATCGTCAATTCCAGCTGCTGCGCCTTCACGGGTGTTACGGCGAAGCTTGCGGCAGCGAGTGCGGCCGCAAAGCCAAATCCGATTAATTTTTGCATAGGTTCCTCCGACAGACTTCATGCTCCCTCCGAGCATTCGGCGAACTTGCATTATATAATTACAAAAGTAAATATCCGTGTGAAAGCGATTTCTGCCTGCAGGCCTTTGCCGGTCCTCCCGTGCACATGATGCAGCCGAGATGCACCGAACGAAGCGCCCGACACCCCTCGCGCATTTTCTTCCCCGGTCAGAAACAGGGACGCACTCTGCTTTTATGATTTTATGATGCCATGCTGCGCTTCAGACGCTGAAAGACATTCGCGATCCAGCGGTTTCGAAGGGCGTTTCCTTGCCTGCTGGAACAGGTGGAGAATACGGAGCGGAGTTGCAAAATGGGGAAACGCGGCATCTCAGCGCGAGACCGGTTGCCCTATGCGACATTCTGCCCGGTCATTGCCTCAAGCCGATGCGTGGCGGAAAGAACGGGCATCACGACTGGCGCGATGCCTGGTTGTCTTCAAAAGCCGCCATCTTCGACCTGACCGGCTATCGCCTTTCAGGACGGTCGCTTTCAGAGCGCAGGGAAAGTCCGAACGACACCATCGTGAAACCCGCCACGAGAAGATCCGCGGCCAGAATGATGTCTGGTCCGGCACCGAGCCGGAAACAACGGTCGACGACCAGCCAGAGGATAAAAAACAGTGTGGTCCATCCACCCGCCAGGAGGGATGCGGCGCCCCGGCGCGGGCGGAGCGTTTCGCCAACCCAGAGCCGCAGCAATGCGAGACCGAGAAACAGGCAGCAGAAAACCAGGAAAATGGCGGGGGACAGCAGGCCCTGATCGACACAGACGACGCATCCCATGGCCGCCTGAAAAGCGCCGATGGCAATCCAGTCCAGGTAAGGTGCCGGACGCGCAAGCCGCATGATGATGATCGCGAAAAGCAACCCGCCCAGCATTGGTGCCAGACCCGGCAGATACCCCTCGAAATTTCGCTCAAGAAACCTGTTGGCGAGCGACAACAGGGCAAAATCAAGAAGAATCACACCGAGCGCGACGATCCTCAGCCAGTCGGACGGTTTCTGGAAACGGTTCGAGCCGGTCTCCCGTCCCCAGCGGATGAAAAGGCGGAGCCGGGGGAAAAGAGACGGGGCACGTTGGTGGGGAAAAACGTGCCCCGTCCGATGTCCGGCGATGGGCGCTGCGGACATCACAGGCCCTGACTGTGGGGGACGATACGTCAGAGCCATGATTGTCGGAGGCGGACCGGCCGCGAAGTCCGCATAGCCTCCCGAAACGAACAGGTCGCCACGGAGCGAAAGGGACTGGTGTGGAACATTTTCCCGATCCTGCGTCATTTTCGGAAACGCCTCCTCCATTCGCCAACCGGTTCGCTTTCGAGGTCACACCGGTCAACCAGCCCCTTCCGCAAGGGTGGAAGGGGCCATGTCCTTATATATACATACAACACGTTTGTAAATTCGAACCTAATCATCTTTCCTCACCAGCGCGCGTCAGACGTGGTTTGCCTGCCCTGACTTTTTTCAGGAGTGGTTCAGTTTCGATCCGGGTGTTTTTGCTGAAGCCCGGCCAGCAACGTTGTAATCAGAAGGCTTCCATCCTGAGAAAGCGTGAAGACGCTCTTTCTCAAGGCCCATTCCGTAATGAGGCCGCCTATGGCCGCATAAAGCATGGACGCAGCCTTTTCCGGTGTCCATGGCTTCATCATTCCGGGGCTACGCTCGACGGCCCTGAATATGCGCACGAACAATTCGTGCATTTCCTCGGGAAAGGTATTTTGCGCCGCTTCGTCTTTTTCCGCCATAACGATATCGAGCCGCATCATGACCCGCAGCAGACCGCGTTGACGGGGATCCTGCTCCAGCTGCCTGAAGGTGTCGGCGATGATGCCGCCGAGCTTTTCGATGGAGGCGGAGCTGCGACCCTCGGAAAGTTCATCGGCAAATCGCCTGAATGGTTCCTGCGCCTCGTTTCTGAGGGCAAGCAGAAGACCGTGCTTGTTCTTGAAGTGCCAGTGGATCGCCCCGCGGGTCACGCCGGAAAGAGCAGCGATTTCTTCCAGGCTCACATTGTCGTAGCCCTTGTCCAGAAACAGGGTCTCCGCCGCCTGCAAGATCTGGCGACCGGTTTCCGCCGCCTGCTCCTTGGTTCTCCTCACGTCTCTCAACTCCCATGACTGAATTGCGCCGTTGCTTTTCTACATGGACCAGCACGGCAAAAGCAAACCGTCGTCCCGCCGCAGCTCGTCGCGGCGGGGCGGTAATTCATCGGCCTCAGGCGGTTTTCGGCTCCACCACCTTCACCCTCCTGCGGCGAAAGATATCCGATATCAGCACGAAGAAGACCGGCACGAAAACAATCGCCAGCAAAGTCCCCGTCACCGTTCCGAAGAAGGTGGCAAAGCCGATTGCCTGACGCGCGCCGGCGCCGGCGCCTGTCGATATGACCAGCGGAATGACACCGAGACCAAAGGCGAGCGAGGTCATCAGGATCGGCCGGAAGCGAAGTTTCGCCGCCTGGCAAACCGCCTCGAATGCGCTTTCGCCAAGCTGCGCCATTCTCTCTCGCGCAAATTCGACGATCATGATGCCATTCTTGCCCGTCAGGCCGACCACGGTCAGAAGACCCACCTGGAAATAGACGCCGTTCGACTGCCCACCGATCCACGCACCCAGAAGCGCACCGAGGATACCGACCGGCATGGCGAGCAGAACCGCAACGGGAATGGTCCAGCTTTCGTAGAGCGCCGCAAGGCAAAGGAACATGGTTGCCAATGCCAGCCCGTAGAGAGGTAGGGCGCCGGCACCGGCATCCTTCTCCTCGAGCGACATTCCCGTCCATTGCAGGCTGAAGCCCGGCGGCAGTTTCGCCGCTAGCGCCTCCATTTCCGCCAGCGCCTCACCCGAGGAGAAACCCGGAGCCGCCGACCCTTCGATCGACATGGCAGGCAGGGCGTCATAACGGCTGACCTGTTGAGGGCCGAAAACCCAGTTCTGGCTGGCGATGGTCGAAAGATCGACGAAATCGCCATTCGCATTCGGCACCCGCCAGAGAGCAAGATCCTCCGGCCCGGTGCGGGCCAAAGGCTCGCCCTGCACATAAACGCGCTTCATGCGCCCCTCGTAAAGGAAGTCGTTCACATAGGAACTCGACCAGACGGTGGTCAGGAACGAGCCGACATCCGCAGCGCTGAGGCCAACGGCGCCGGCCTTGCCCCAGTCGATGTTGAGTTCGAACTGGGAAGCATCCTCCACACCGTTCGGCCGGACCGCCATGAGTTTCGGGCTTTGCGCCGCGAGACCCAGCAGCATGTTGCGCGCTTCCAGAAGCTGCTCGTGGCTCTGGCCGGAACGCGCCTGGAGGAAGGCGGTAAAGCCGTTGGAATTGCCGAGTTCCGTGACCGCCGGCGGTACCAGCGGAACCACGATCGCCTCCTTGATGCCGCCCATCAGAGGCCCGAAGGCACGCGCGGCAATGGCCTGGGCGGAGTTTTCCTTGCCCTTGCGCTCTTCCCAGTCCTTCAGCTTGACGAACATCATGCCCATGTTCTGGCCCTGACCGGCAAAGGAGAAACCACGAACCGAGAAGACAGACTCGACGTTCTGGGCTTCGGCATTCATGTAGTAGTTTTCCACCTTACCCAGAACCGCCTCGGTATTTTGCGCGGTCGAACCGGGCGGCGTCTGGATGATGGTCATCAAGGTTCCCTGATCCTCGTCGGGAAGGAACGAAGTCGGCGTCTTCTGGTAAAGGAAGACCATGGCGCCGACCAGTAACAGGTAGACGAGGAACATTCGCAACGGCCTTTTCGCCGAAGCCCTGACGACATTGCCGTACCGCGTCGTCAGCCATGAGAAGTTGCGCTCGAACCAGTTGCTGAAACGGCTGGCGAGGCCGGACTTCGCATTGTGGTCATGGGCCTTCAGCATGGTCGCGCAGAGCGCCGGTGTGAAGATCAGGGCGACCAGCACCGAGAGCGCCATGGCCGCGACGATCGTCACCGAGAACTGCTTGTACATTTCCCCCGTTGCGCCGCCGAAAAACGCCATCGGCACGAAGACGGCGGAAACCACCATGGCGATGCCCACGAGCGCGCCCTGGATTTCTCCCATCGATTTTTTCGTGGCCGCGACAGGATCGAGATGCTCGTCGCGCATGATGCGCTCGACATTTTCCACCACCACGATCGCATCATCCACCAGCAGACCGATCGCCAGAACCATGGCGAGCATGGTGAGCGTGTTGATCGAAAATCCGAGCGCCGCCATGATGCCGAAGGTTCCAAGCAGAACCACCGGCACGGCCAGCGTCGGGATCAGCGTCGCGCGGAAATTATGCAGGAAGATCAGCATCACGAACACGACCAGCACGATCGCTTCGATAAGCGTGTGAATGACCGCCTCGATGGAAAGCGAGACGAACGGCGTCGTGTCATAGGGAATGACATAGCTCACGCCGGCGGGAAGAAACGCGCCGAGATCGGCCATCTTCGCCTTCACCAGTTCCGCCGTTTCAAGCGCATTGGCGCCGGATGCCAGCTGGATCGCCATGCCTGACGACGGTTTGCCGTTATAGAAACTGGAGATTTCGTAGTTTTCCGTTCCAAGCTCGGCCCGCGCCACATCGCGCAGCAGCACCAGCCCGCCATCGGTATCGGCACGCAACACGATGCGTTCGAAATCCTGCGGCGTCTTCAGGAGCGACTGGGCGGTGACGGTGGCATTGAGCTGCTGGCCTTCCGGCGCCGGCATCGCGCCGAAGGAACCGGCCGATATCTGCGCATTCTGGGCGCTGATGGCATTGATGACGGTGGTGGGAGAGAGGCCGTAATATTTCAGCTTCTGTGGATCGAGCCAGATCCGCATCGCATATTCCGACCCGAACACTTCGACCTTGCCGACACCCTTCAGTCTCGACACCGGCTCGACCATATAGGAATTCAGATAATCGGCGAGATCGATGGCGCTTCGGGCTCCGTCGTCCGAGATCAGCGCGATCACCATCAGGAAGCCGGTTGTCGATTTTTCAACCGTCACGCCCTGGCGTGTCACTTCCGAAGGCAGGCTCGCTTCGGCCTGGCTGAGCTTGTTCTGGACCTGAACCTGGGCGATGTCGGGATCGGTGCCGAGATTGAATGTGAGTGTCACGGTGGCGCGACCGGTAGAGGTCGTTGACGAGTCGATGTAGCGCAGCCCGTCAAGGCCCGTCATTTCCTTCTCGATGATCTGCACCACCGTATCCGCGACCGTCTCGGCGGATGCGCCGGGATAGGTCGCGCCGATGACCACGGACGGGCCGGCGATCGAGGGATATTGCGAGATCGGCAGTCTCATGATCGACAGGACGCCGAGGCCCATGATGATGATCGCGATGACCCAGGCGAAAATGGGTCTGTCTATGAAAAACCGCGCCATGGATCAGTTACTCCCGACCCGGGCAGCCTGCTGGCCCACCGGCTGCTGCTCTATTTCCACCGAAGCACCCGGCGCCACCTTCTGGAAACCGGACATGACGATCTGGTCCCCCGGCTTCAGGCCGCTGCTGGTGACCCAGCGATTGCCGGCACCGGTGACAATCGTTACCGGACGGGGAACAATCTTGCCGCCTTCCACGATCCAGACGGAGGCTTCGCCTTTGGCGTTGCGCATCACGGCGCTTTGCGGAACGAGGATCGCGTCCTTGGTAACGGCCTGCGGCAGTTCGACCTCGACATAGAGGCCCGGCAGAAGCCTGTTATCCGGGTTGGAAAATGAAATTCGAAGCGTGACCATGCCCGTCGTCGGTTCGACCCTCGGTTCGGCCGCTTTCAGATCACCCTTGATCGGGTAGGTCTGGCCGTTGGGAAGGATCATCGTTGCGACGGACAGGGACTGGCTGCCCCCCAGCCTTTTGTCGGCATTCCACCGCAACAGGTCGTTTACGGACTGGGTTACGTCGACATAGATCGTGTCGAGCGCACGGATCGTGGTCAAAGCCGTCGTCTGCTGCGCAGCCACAAGCGCACCGGCCGTCGTTTCCGAAAACCCGATGATGCCGGAGATTGGCGCGCGGATCGTCGTTCTCTCCAGATCGATCTCCGCTGTCGTCAGCTGTGCCCGCGCCACCTGAAGTGCCGCCTGTGTCTTGTTTCTTTCGGCGATCTTGTTGTCGCGGTTGGCTGCCGAGCTGACATTGTTGGCAAACGTCTCTTCGGCACGGCGCGCATCGACGAGGGCGAAGTCATAGCTGGCCTGCGCCTGCGCGACATTGGCCTTTGCCGATTCCACCGCCGCGACATAGGTTTCATCCTCGATCTTGTAGAGGACCTGGCCCGCTTCCACGCGGGCGCCTTCTTCAAACAGCCTTTCCCGGATGATGCCGGAGACCTGCGGCCGCACTTCCGAAACCGTGGACGGCTTGATACGCCCCGGCAGACGGGCAGTCAGCGTAAAGTCCGCTGCCTTGGCGGTTTCGACCGTGACCGACGGGGTTGGCTGCTGCTGCGCGAGCACTCTTCCGGGATAGAGGACGCAGGATAGGATCAACGCAAGGACCACAGTTCGCCCGCGCCGCCACTGACTTTTCTCGACCATTTTTCACCTTTTGATGCAAACGAGCTGCCGGACACATCGCAGCGCCCAATCATTCGACGCATATACATACATTCTGAATGTAAATATCAAGCGAAATATTTTTGCCGCTCGGCATCGGCTGCTCACAATCGCCCTGCGTCAAAGTGTAAAAAATGGCTGCGACAGGGCGCCAAAAAATAAAGAAAATCAGAATGTTGAATATGCCGCTCCGCGGGGAGCAGCTATTCCCCGCAGACGGATGCGGAAGAAAAATTAACATTGCCGACAGGCCGGTTTTCTGGCCCAATGTCTCATTCCCGGTGCGGGACAATCGTCATCGTCCCGCGTAAAACACGGCCGATCTGGCCGCCCCTGCCGACGTGGAGTCATCATGCCCCTTCCCCAGAAAATCGGTTTTATCGGAACCGGAGCAATCACCGACGCAATGGTACGGGGCCTGCTTCTGAAGCCGGCGGCGGTGCCGCATATCATGGTATCGGCGCGCAACACGGATATCTCGGCCAGGCTTGCCACCGATTTCCTGCAGGTCATCGTCTCCGGCGACAATCAGGCTATCGTCGACGGCTGCAATACCGTCGTTCTGGCGATCCGGCCGCAGATCGCCGAGGAGGTCATCCGCCCGCTGCAATTCCGGAAGGGACAAAAGGTCATCAGCGTCATTGCCGCAACTGGCCGTGAAGCGCTTTTCGACTGGATCGGCGCGGATGTCAGCCTTACGCAGGCAATTCCCCTGCCTTTCGTCGCCCGACGCAAGGGTGTCACCGCCATTTATCCGCCGGATGCCGATACGTCGGCCATTTTCAACAGTCTCGGCAATGCGGTCGAATGCGAGACGAAGGCGGAATACGATCTTCTCGCCGCGGCAAGTGCCCTGATGGCCACCTATTTCGGCATCATGCAGCATACGACTGAATGGCTGGCCGAAAACGGCCTTCCGGAAAAAAAGGGCCGCGCCTATCTTGCTCCGCTCTTCGCCGGCCTTTCCGAAGTGGCCCAACTGGCAGACAAGGACACCAGTTTCCTCGATCTCAGCGGCGAATTCGCCACCAAAGGCGGACTCAACGAGCAGGTTTTGCAGGATTTTGACCGTAATGGCGGTTCAAACGCACTGAAAGGGGCGTTAAGCCGTGTCTTCGAGCGGATCACGAAATAATAGCGATGAACGACCACAAAGCGCTCAAAACATTTCTGATGGCAGCTGAAAAACGCAACTTCGCACAGGTTGCGCGCGAGCTGGGCATGACGGCAGCGGCCGTCACCCGGGCCATTGCCGCGCTGGAATGTGATCTTGGGGTGCAACTGTTTGTCCGCACCACCCGTCAGGTGTCGCTGACGACTGATGGAGCCATTTTCGCCGCGCAGATTCAGCCGGCGGTCGAAGCACTCGAAAATGCCCGGCGCGACGTCAGGAATGCCCACAAGGCCGATCAGGGAAGATTAAGGATCAGCGCGCCGACCTGGCTTGGCAAGACCGTACTGCCGCCGATCCTGTCGGGCTTCCGGGAATTATATCCGAAAATGTGCTTCGAGATTTCCCTGTCGGACGGCCTAGTCAATATCGTCGACGATGATTACGATCTCGCAATCCGCATTTCGTCAGCCCCTTCCGACAAGTTCACCATCTGGCGCAAGATCAGGGCCGTACCGAGAATATTGGTGGCGGCACCGGGCAGCCGGTTCACGCAGATGGAACACCCGGGCGAGCTGACACCGGATGATTGCCTTGCCTATAGCGGAGAGAGCCGCCGGGAAAACTGGGTTCTGTCAGACAGCGGAGCTAGTATCACGATTGCTGCAGGCCGCAGATTCAGCGCCAATAATGGCGAGGTTCTGGCAGATTTGGCGGCAGATGGCGCGGGAGTGGCCATGCTGCCCGGATTTCATATCGCCGAACATATCCGCAGCGGCCGGCTCGTTCATGTTCTGCGCGGCTGGTCGCCACCGGAACTCTGGCTGACGCTCTATTATCCACCCTACCAGAAGCTCCCGCCCCGCATCGCGACATTCTCGAAGTTCTTCGAGGAACAACTGCCGGCGCATATGGTGATGCTGGACTAAACAAGAGGCCAGCGCTGCACCTGTCCGCCGTGGTCCATCCATCTCCCGTGCTGGACGAACCGGCCGTATCCGCATAAGCTGCACGAACAGTCTGCGGCAACCCCGACGTTCATATCGTCCATTCATGGAGGGAGCAGGGTCATCGGCGAAGGAGGCTCCACAAGGAAGGAAGAGCCGAGGCTTGCCTGGTGGATCGTGCGTTGGGCGCTGCTCGCGCTGGCAATCCCCGGGGCATCGCAATCGGCGCTGGCCGATGCACCGCGGCTGGGCCCCTTTGAACTGCCGAAGCCGCGCGAACTGACCGTCTTCCGAAACGACGAGGCTTTCAACCCCTATGAGGCATTAAACGGCTCTTTCACGTCACCGGAGACCTGTGCCGCCGTTCCCGATGGACTATGGGTCGAGGCGGAAGGCAAGGGAGACTGCATTCGTTATTATCCGCAGGCGCTGGCCGATGGCGGGAACCCGACAGTCCTCGTTTATTTCGGTGGCGACGTGATGCTGCGCAATGCGAAGGGCGTGCGTTTCATCACCGATTCCTACATCCGCCAGTCCCCCGCCACGATCGGGGCCGAGATGGCGGAGTGGGCAAAAAAGGCCGGACACCCGGTAATCTTCATGGCACGACCCGGCATCTATGGCTCCTCGGGCAATCACAACAATCGCCGCCATACCCGCGAAATCGCCCTTATGGATGGCGCACTCGACCAGATCAGGCAAAAATACAATATATCGTCCTTCATCTTGACTGGCCATTCCGCCGGCGGACAGATCGTGGCAAGCCTCATGAACAGGCGCAAGGACGTCTCGGCAGCGGTCATCACCTCCGGCCTGGTCTCGGTAAAGCAGGTTTCCGCCTTCTGGGAACGGCGCCGCAAAATTCCCGGCAAACTGCTTTACAACGCCGCTGAATTTTACGACCCCATCACGGAAATCGAGCGCATTTCGACTGATCCCCGACCAGACATCTACGTCATCTCGGATCCGGAAGATCGGGTCGTACCGTTTTTCAGCCAGCTTTTTTATGTCAGAAGACTGCGCGCCGCCGGTTTCGAGCCGCATCATATCTATGCCCAGGCGACAGATCGCCAGCGGCATCTGCTGGCCTATCATGGCCGCCTCGCCGCCGCCCTGATCGCCCAGGGCAGGTCTGAGGTCGAAATCCGCCGTGCCGTCCATGAGATGGACCTTGAACAGTTCAAATAGCAGCCGGTTCGCTCAGCCAATCAATTCAGGCGGCGGCGCTGCCATCGGCGCTCTTCTTCAGCCACGCCACCAGCTCATGCATTCCGGTGCTGTGCGAGCCCTTGAAAAGAACGACATCGCCGTCCGTCAGCCGGTCGCGGAGGATTTCCTTCAGCGCCTGCCGTGAGCCCGCATGGACACCACGCCTTGCCGGTGAAAGCGCATCCCAGAAATCGGTGTAAAGCTCACCCGTAACATAGACCTGATCGATCGAACTTTCCCGCATGAATGCGGCAAGCTCGGTGTGGTAGGCTGCCGCACCGGGGCCGAGCTCTGCCATTTCGCCCAGAACTGCAATCCGCCGTCCACCGCCTTCATGACCGTTCAGGCGCTCCAGCGCCGCGCGCATCGAACCCGGATTGGCATTATAGGCGTCATCGATCACCGTCAGCCGCCGTCCGTCGAGCGACAGGTCGATCTCCTCACCACGTCCGGGCAAAGCGGCAAAACTGTCGAGCTGGGCAATCGCGGGCTCCAGAGGATGACCGAGCGCCGATACGGCAGCAAGGATCGCAAGCCCGTTCAGGGCCATGTGCTGCCCGGCCGCGCCGACGCGATAGGTGATCTCCTGCTCTTTGATCCGGGCACGGGCCTGCCCGCTGGCAACATCGTAATGCAACAATTGAAACAGGCATGCATCCGACGTCCCGTAGGTGAGAATATCGAGCCCGCGCCCGCGGGCAGCATCATGCACCGTGTCCCATTCCAGCATGTCGCGGTTGAGGACCGCCTTGTCGCCCGGCGCCATACCGAGAAAGATCGCGCTTTTCGTTCTCGCAATGTCGAAAACCGTGCTGGTTTCTCCCAGATGGGCCGGCAGGACATTGGTAAAGATGGCAACCTTCGGGCGCGCCATGCGCGCGCTTATCGCCATCTTGCCAATCGCCAGTTCCAGAACGACATGCGGCATGTCCCACGGGATCGAGGCCAGGTTCCAGGCGACTCCGGCTGGCAGGTTTGCATTGTGATGGCTTTTGCCGACGGCACCCCAGGCGGAAAGCACATGCGCAAGCATGGCGACAACAGTGGTCTTGCCGGCGCTACCGGTCACGGCCAGCACATTGCCCGTCATCCGGCTGCGGGCGTAGTCTCCCATCGCCAGAACGGCCTGCATGCCCTCCGCCACCTGAAGTGCCGGCTCATCGCGATCGCTGACCAGCCCGGGGTCGGTGGTCATAAGACAGGCCGGCTTATGCAGCCCTTCAAGGGCATGCACCGGCACGCCCGTATCGCCCTCGCGGGCGCGCAGAACAACCATGCTTTCCGGCTGCATGGCCGTCGCGAAGATGCAAAGTCCCTTTGCCGTCCAGCCCTCGGGCGGGTGGCGAAGCCAGGTGCCCCCGGTTGCGGCCTCGACATCGGCCGCCGTCCATTCCCTCTGCTGCGGACAAGCCACAGGCTTCTCCGTCTGGCGACCGGGACGATTGCGCGGCGGCGCATATTGACGGACGAGTTCGCGAAACGCTCTCCGTTCCCTGAGGTAACTGCGATAGGCAACGAAACCGGACAGATAATGTTCGACATCATCGATCCGCACGCGAAATGCGTGGTGGCGGATGAAGAAGGAACCCGCGATACGGTCGGGCCTGCGGCAATACATGGCCATTTCCGGCCAGAAGTGACCATTGAGCAGGTGGTGCGCCCGCTTTTCAAGGGCGCGTTCAAAATGCGCGAGGTCGACTTCGTCAAGGAGCCGACGCAATTGGGGGTCGGCAGCGATCCGCGACAGGGTCTGGCGCGCCGCCATCATCAGTTCGAGCAATGTCGGGAAGGTGGTGATGCGATTTTCGACGAAGTCGAGATATCCGGTAATGTTGCGGATAGCGAAACGGAAGTAGCGTTCTTCCGGGCGGTACAGCGTCAGTTCGTTGACGCAATAACCCAGCCAGTGGTCATGGTGTTTCCAATGATCCTTCGCGATGAAATGCTCGAACGCCTTCTCGACGGTCGTGAGCCAGATGGCGTCCCCCGTGAGGCCGTAAAGGCGCATGAGCCCGAATGCCGCCTCACCCTCGTAATAGATGGTGCGATACCTTTGCTTGATGGCCAGATCAGGGAAATTAAGGACATGCACGAACGCCCCGGTCCTGCTGTCCTGCATGTGCCGGATGCCGCGCGCAAGCCTTTCCGCCAGCGCCCGCCATTCATCCTTGCCGCTGACGGTCATGTATTTTACGAGCGCCAGTATCGCGACGGCATTGCCGCCAAGCTTGATTTCATTGTCGGCTTCGACAAGAAACGCGGCCTCCTCGCCATCCGGAAGGCTGGCCGGCTTTACGAGGGTGCCTGCGAGATATTTCAGGGCACGCTCGATTGCACCTTTCAGCTTCGGGTCGTGCGTAACCTCCCAGGCCTCGATCATGGCATAGGTGGTGCTGGCGTGGCGCAGCGCATTATAGGCCTCTATGCGCCGGTCGAAGCAGGCATGATAACCATAGATGAAGGAGCCGTCCTCATTGACCTGCCGGGCAAGATAAGCGGATGAATCGCGCAGCAGCGACAGCACCACGCCGCCGTCGAGCCTCTCGATCCTGCGCCTCCCGGCATCGAGACCTTCCCCGTCGAGCGGATGCAACCAACCGGTTTCGTCACAGAAAATGCCCCTGGTGGCAAAAAGGAAAATCGCTTCCTCATCCGAAAACCGCAATGGCGGCATGTCTTCATGGCGGGTTGCGGCATAAAGGCTGAAATTCTTCTCGTTGAGCACGGCGTTGCCAATGGTATTGCCGCCGTAAAGCATCGCATTGGCGTTCAGCTCCTGTTCCGTGAAGGCGAAGCGGAACGCCGGGTCAAGCCCGATACCGAAGCGGAAATAATTGCGTTTGACCTTTGCAAGCAACGCACGCAGACGCGGCCATGTGGTCGCTTCCACAATCTCTACCCAGTCCACCCGGATCCAGCGCCCCTCGATACCCTCCGCTTTCATGGCGGCAAGAAGCAGGGGGACACCCTTTTGCCATGCCGATTCCAGCGACGGGCCGGAGGCATTGACGACACGCGCCCGCCTGTCACCATCCGAAACGGAGAAGAACAGCGTTACGGCTGGAAACGGCATTTCCAAAGGCTGAACTTTTCCGCGCAGGAACGTCCTTATATCGGAGAGACGTTCCTTCACGTCCTGCGGTTTCGTCGCAAGAATCGCTCCGGTCTCAACGTTCACGTAATGCCTCCCGGGCCTTGTTGAAGGGCTTGACGAGATATTCCAGCACCGTCTTTTCGCCGGTATGGATATCGACTGTCGCGACCATGCCCGGCACGATCGGGAATTCCCGGCCTGCGGCATTGACCAGCGCATCCTTCTCCGTCTTGATGAAGACGCGATAATAATAGATTTCCCGGTCAACCTCGTCCTGGATCGTATCGGGCGAGATGGTCGTCACCTGCCCGTCCAGACTGCCATAGACCGCATAGTCATAGGCACTGATCTTCACGCTGGCACGCTGGCCGGGATGGATATAGGCGATGTCGCGCGGCGAGATGCGCGCTTCAATAAGAAGCTCATCTCCGAGCGGAATGATGTCCATGAGCTTGCCATTCGGCGGCGCAACGCCACCGATCGTCGAAACCTCGATATTCTTGACGATGCCACGCACCGGCGAGCGATGGGTCAGGCGGGCGAGACTGTCCGCACGGCCGGTGACCACGGGCGACAGCGAATTGACCTCGGCATTCACCTTGGTCAGTTCCTCGCGGGCGCGCACCACATATTCGGACTTGATCTCGACCTTCTTCAGTTCCAGCTCCACCATCTGCCTGCGCAGGCGGATGACTTCGACGTTGCTTGCCGCGCCGACGGCCCTGAGTTCCTCGTTAAGCTTCAGTTCGCTGCGCACAAGCGCAAGCGACTCTTCCACCCAATGCAGGGATTCCTCCAGCGCCCGCCGACGTGCCGTATAAAGCTCGGTTTCGGCGGCTGTGAGCGTGGAATAGGGATTGAGAGCCGCCGGGAAGGTAAGGGGGGTGGCGTTGACTTCCGCTTCGAGGCGGGAAGCCGCCGCCAGTGCGGCGCGATACTTGGCCGCGCTCTCCTCGACATCGGATTCGCTTCTGGTCGGATCAAGCTGGGCAAGAATCTGCCCGGGTTCAACCACCTGGTCTTCCCGCACATGGAGCGCGGCGAGAATGCCGCCCTCCAGCGACTGGATGACCTGCTCACGGCTGGTCGGAACCACCCGGCCATCGCCGGAGGAAACCTCGTCCAGCCTGGCGAAATAGGCCCAGACCAGCAGGGCCACCAAAAGGGCGACAAAGAGCTGCACCACGCGGGAGGAACGGGTCAGGTTTCGCCCGTCGTCATCACCGAAGGCCCAGCCGCCCCGGCCGGAGAAATCGCGATCGCCGATAGCCGCCATTTAAACCTCCTCCGTCGATTTGAACGGGAAGCCGGCCACGGTGGCGGCAGGCTTCTTTTCCGGCATCTTCCGGCGAAGGCCGTTCGGCGGCGCCACCTTGTTCACACCGCGAAGGGTGTTGAGAACCTCCTCCTTGCTTCCGTCAAGCACGACCTGTCCGCTTTCGACCACGATGATACGCTGAACCAACTCGAGAACGCGCATGCGGTGGGTGGCGACGACCACCGTTCGTTCCGCGCTCCAGGACTGGAAGCGGGCGATGAACTGGCGCTCGGTCGCCTCGTCCATCGCCGCGGTCGGCTCGTCCAGCAACACGATGGCCGGATCGCGGATCAGCAGGCGCGCCAGCAGCAATGCCTGCTTCTGCCCGCCGGAAAGACCCCTGCCGCCCTCGAGGATCGGGTGATCCAGCCCACGGGGAAGCCTGCGCACGAAGTCATCGGCACCGGTCATGGCAAGTGCTTCGAGCAGCAGCGGTTCCGGCGCATGCAACGCCCCCAGCATGACGTTTTCCCGGATCGTTCCGTGAAAAAGGCGTGTGTCCTGCGTCAAAAGGCCGACATTGCGGCGGACATCGGCGGGATCGATCTGGGAAAGCGCGAGATCGTCAAGCAGCACTTCGCCGGCCGCCGGCTCCACCATGCCGGCCATTGCTAGAAGCAGGGTGGACTTTCCAGCGCCGTTCTTGCCCAGTATCGCAACCTTTTCCCCGGCGGCAACGGCGAGATCGCCGATCGCAAGCGCCGGTTTTCCGGCCCCGCTGCCGTAATGAAAGGCGGCACCCCTGATCCTGTAGGCGCCGCGCAGGGTCGGCGCGCTGACCCGCGTTTCGGTTTCCGGATGATCAGACGGCATGCGCAGGATGGAATCGATGCTGTTGAGCCCGACCCGCGCCTGCTGGAATCTGCCGAGGATCTGCGTCAGCTGCGCCATCGGCGCCATCATGCGTGACCCCAGAATGGAGCAGGCAACGAGCGAACCGGTCGTCATGTCGCCTTCCATCACGATCGGCGCACCGACGAAAACGACGGCGGCGAAAGTTCCGGTCTGGACGGTGTGGCTCCACGCCGCAAGGCCGTTGGTGATGGAGCGCAGGCGAAGCTGCCCATCGGCCGATACCGCATTATAGTGGTTCCAGCGCTGCTGGAAGTGATCTTCGGCCTGCAACGTCTTGATGTCCTCGATGCCTTGCACCGCTTCCACCAGCATGGCGTTTCGCAGGGAGGATTCCCGCATGGCCTCGTTGGCGGCCGACCGGAGCCTGCGCTGCACCAGCAGGCCCGGCAAGATCAGGAGCGTCAGTGCCGCGACGGGAATAATCACCAGCGGCCCGCCGATCATCCAGAAGATGAAGAGGAACAGGAAGAAGAACGGCAGGTCGGCAACCGCAGCCACCGTGGTGGAAGTCAGGAGTTCGCGCACCTGCTCCAGATCACGCAACTGGGCGATGAAGGCGCCGGTGGATGTGGGCCGGGCCTGGTTCTTGACCCGCAGGGCATGACCGAAAACGAGATCCGAAATGCGCATGTCGGTTCGCTTGCCCACGATGTCGATGATGCGGGTGCGCAGGCGGCGCATGATGAAATCGAACAGGGCAGCCAGAAGTACGCCGATGAACAGCACATAAAGCGTGTTGAAGGATTTCGCCGGTACGACCCGGTCATAAACCTGCATGGAGAACATGACACCCGCAAGCGCCAGGACATTGGCCACCAGCGAGGCCAGCATGACATGGCCGTAGGAGCCGATGTCACGGAACGCGATGGTGCGGAACCAGTGTTCGCGGTAAGGTGCGATATAGCTGTCCACACGCTCATCGACCGTCCCGCGCTGCGGCCGTGCCACGATGACAAAATCGGTCTGGGACAGCAGGATGTCCAGCGGCAGCGTCGTGGCGCAGCCACCGTCGCCGCTGAAAACAACCGAAGCTTCCTTGTTTGCCGCAAGCGCGGTGACGACACCCACCGCCCCGTCTGCAAGCTGCAGGATCACCGGCAGCCGCCAGCTGGTCAGCAGCCGCGGCGCCGGTGCCGCATGCTTGATCCGCAGCCCGAGCTTGTCCGCCATGCGGGTGAGGCAATCTTCAGTGTCGGTGGCCCGCAGCGCCTCGACAAGCTGCCGTGCACCGCCGGGAGAAAACGGCACGCCATAATGACGCGCCACATATTGGAACGCCTCGCTCCAGCCCCCGATATCGAGACCGGCAGCGTTGGTATCAGGGCAGGATTCCGCCATCATGTCGGAAACAGGCATCGATGCTCCTCGCGACGGCAGGCGGACGATCATGTCCACCTGTCGCCCTCAAATCATTCAGACCACATGCGAAGTGTTGGAGTTCCACTCATCCTCTGTTGCGAGATGCCCGAGCGGATCGACGGGCAGCTCCAGCGGATCGGGCATGCCTGTTATATCCGCACGCTCTTCCGCGGCGGTCAGGTCTGCATCCGCATCGTCTGGCTCGGACAGGGAGGCGAGGCCATCGAGCGGGACGGTCAGTTCGCCGCCATCCTCCTCGATCAGCTGCGACAGATCATCATCGCTGTCCCGATCAGAAGCCGGTGGATCATCGCTTGCCGCGACATCGATGCTATCGAGCCCGGCGATGTCATCCGCGACGAACATCATCGCCTGATCCGGCACGCCTGCACCGGAGGGCTCGACGGTAACCACCAGCTCGGATTGCTCCACCGCGCCAGAGGGATGCACCAGTTGATAGGTGAAGGTGTCCGTTTGCGCCTCGGTGAAATGCGCCAGCGTCGTGTCCGGCGCATAGCTGTAATTGCCGTCGGCATCGACGGTGAGCGTCCCGTAGGTGCCCTGTATGCTCATTGCGCCGGTCACCTTGACGAAGCTCGTGCCGTCAAAGATCTGGAACGCCGTGAAGGTGGACCCCAGTTCGTCGTTGGTGAGCAGGTTACCATCGTCGCCGGCCACACTTCCAACCTCATACTGATCGGTATATGTGACATCGACATTGGTGGTGACGGTGGCTGAAACGTTGACCAGCGTTCCGCTCAATGTCGACCGTATGCGATAGGTCCCCGCGGTGAAGTCGATTGTGGCGAGATCAAGCGACGCCACGATGCCGAGACCGCCAAGGATGATGTTGAAGGAATCGCTCGCCACCGTCTGCCAGGTGCCGGGGGTCGTCTCCCTTTCGAGATAGAGCACGCCGTTGGACAGCGCCGCAAGCAGCACCGACACGCTGACGCTGCCGGAAACTTCCATGCTGTCGGTGATGACGAAGCTGTTGCTGATATAGGTGCTGGTCTGCCCAAGGCCGCCCGAAAGCAGATTGGAGCCGCTGGCATTGAAGAATTCGTCATCGGTCACATTGTCCCACACGACGGACGCGCTTGCGGCGTCGCCGGTGGCTGCGAATTCAAATGTCGCGGGCAGGCCGGGATCGGTGTCGCTCCATGTCATGGTGACACTGTCGCTGCCGATCTGGACGTAGAGCGTCGCGGTGCCGGTATTGCCGGCGGCATCGACCACCGTATATTCGAACCGGTCCACCTGACCGATCCCCGCACCGTTCTCGAAGGGCGTATAGGTATAGGAGCCATCCGGCAGGATCACGAGCTCGCCGAAGTCGCCCTGAATAGTGGTTCCGCCCGGATCGATCGTCTGGCCATCCACGCTCTGAACGCTTGTACCGGCCGGCACGTTGTCATTGTCAATGACGTTGCCGGTAACCTCGACGGCCTCATATCCTCCGACTTCGGTGAAGTCGTAATCCGTACCTTCCAAAGTCAGGGTACCGCCGACACCCACGCCAAGCAGGCCGGTGAACCCCATGAAGGCTCTATATTCTCCTGGATCCAGCCCCTGAACGGTTCCGCTGGTTCCGCCAAACAGCGACAGGGACAGGATCGTGGCGGGGCCTGTACCATTGATACCGGTCCATTGTTGGGTGGCGGCATCCCATTTCTGCACGACCAGGCTGTAGTCACCAAGAACCCCGGCTCCAAGAATTCCGCTGAAATCGAAGCCCAGATCCTGTTTGTGACCCGTCTCGACATCGAACTCGATCGCATTTGCAAATAGCTGCAGATCAAGGCCGGCGAGGCTGACGACGGCCAGATAGGTATCACTGCCAAGCGGCACATCTTCCGTCACCGTCGGCAAAATGTTCACCTGAGCCGTTACGACATCATCAGTGGGCTCGAGATCGGCATCAGCGTCGGCATCCGCATCTGCATCTGCATCCGCGTCGGCATCCGCATCTGCGTCAGCATCCGCGTCAGCATCTGCATCTGCATCCGCGTCGGCATCAGCATCAGCATCAGCATCTGCATCCGCGTCGGCGTCAGCATCGGCATCCGCGTCAGCATCCGCATCCGCATCGGCATCTGCATCAGCGTCGGCATCTGCATCCGCGTCGGCGTCAGCATCCGCATCTGCGTCAGCATCTGCATCCGCATCGGCATCTGCATCGGCGTCGGCATCCGCATCCGCATCAGCGTCGGCATCCGCATCGGCATCGGCATCCGCGTCGGCGTCAGCATCCGCATCTGCATCCGCGTCGGCATCAGCATCAGCATCCGCATCGGCATCCGCGTCAGCATCAGCATCCGCATCGGCGTCTGCGTCTGCGTCCGCGTCAGCATCAGCATCCGCATCGGCGTCTGCGTCTGCGTCCGCATCAGCGTCGGCATCCGCATCTGCGTCAGCATCGGCATCGGCGTCGGCATCCGCATCCGCATCAGCGTCGGCATC